>NZ_KQ557115.1:0-236298 GCF_001443665.1 endosymbiont of Ridgeia piscesae
CTCCACTACATCTTTCCTTTTCTGATCACGCTGTTCTTTTATCGTAGCCATGGAAAGCAGTATACACTGCCAATACTTTCGGAACGATTAATATCTGTCGGCGCAGACCTTCGCTGAGACCCGTGATTACGCCGTTGAGGCTGGCGACGGCCCAGTACCAGTGACCCTGCTGCTGGATGAGGCGGACGAGGTGATCGACTACCGCATCGCCGAGCGGATCTTTCGTGGCAGTGCCGATCTGCATATCTACCCGGGCGGCGATCACGCCTTCCAACACATGGATGAGGCGGTGGCGATCATCGCCAGGCTGCACGCCGGGATTGCTGAGCGCAAGCGTGTTGCCGGATAGCAGCGTCGCGGCCTGGCGGCTGTTCAGTCGTCGCTCTTGTGCAGCACTTCGCCTGCCTGATTGACTACCTCCACCCCTACCGGGATGCCTTCGCGGATGCTGGCAGTGACCACGCAGAAGTCCTCGAACAGGTCCATGCAGCGCTCGAGTTTCTTTGTTTGCAGCAGTTCGTCACCGGCGGTGATGCGCACATCCATGCGACCGACCCGCAGGCGTCGCTTCTCGTTGCGCACCATGGTGCAGGTGACCTCGGTCTGCACGTTGCGGTCGGGTACCTCCTCCTTCGCCAGGCAGAACATCAGGCTGGCGCTGAGGCAGTTGGCGGCAGCTGCCGCCAGCATGCGCGAGGCGTTGGGGCCGTTGCGTTCGCCGAGTGGCGGAGGCTCGTCCATCAGCACATCCTCGGCCTTTTTAATGTCGAACTTGACGCGGAAAGCGTAGTCCTCTTCCTGCTCCAGGTGGATGGTAAATTTGCCAACTTCCGACATGGTTCTATCCTCGTTTGGTTATTTGGTTGCCGAGTGGCCCTTCAGCGGGGGCGCGTCGGGATTGAGTGATTATCGATGAGCTGTTGCCAGGCTGGGTGGCGGTGGATCAGTTCCAGTGCATCGTTGAGCAGCTGTTTGCCAGGCTCGGTGCGGTGCCAGGTGGAGGCACCGGAGGGGTGCGGCAGGGGGATCAGATCAGCCGGGCTGTCATTGAGATCGATCGAGTGGCACTGGCCGATCACCTCGGTGAGTCTATTGAAGTGGCAAAATTGCTCGATCGCCAGCTTGCCGACCGGGATTAGCAGGCGTGGCTGCAGCAGTTCGAACTCGCTCCGCATCCAGTCGGCGCAGTGGGCGATTTCCTGCTTGTTTGGCACTCGGTCGCCTCCCTTTGGCTTTTTGCCTGGAAAACAGCGGCAGACCGCCGCCATGTAGACCTGGCTGCGAAACTGCGCCTCACCCATGCCGATCTGCTGAAACCATTTGAACAGGGTCTTGCCTGCGGTCCAGGCGAAGGGGTGACCGGCCGGGCCCTCCCGGTCGCCGGGGGCCTGGCCGATCAGCATCACCGCTGAGAGTGCCGGCTGGCCTGTGACCACCGGGCCGATCATCTGCGGACAGCGCTGGCAGGCGCGAAGCTGCTGTTGATGGTGTTGCAGGGCTTGAAGCGTGCTCATACGGAGAGTAGTTTTCGCTTTTTGGTTCTGGTGAATCGAGAGTGATACAGACCTTGCTTGGTTTCGGGCTTGCTGCTCTGTTCGGGGCGCTGTTTATCTGGCTATTGCCCATTGTACTGATCCTGCGCTCAGACAAAACGGCTGGTGTAGAGAAGCTGCTGTGGCTGCTGGTTGTGCTGTTTGTCTCCTGGTTTGCCTGGATTCTGTATGCGCTGTTTGCCCCGCTTGGGCCGATCGACAAAAGGAGAGTGTGAATGAAAGCGGTAGTGATGCCTGCACCTGGTGGTCCTGAGGTGCTGTTGTATGAGGATATCCAAGAGCCGGAGCTGGAGTCACCGAGCCAGGTCAAGGTGCAGATCCGGGCGGCCGGGGTCAATCCGGTGGACACTAAGATACGCAGCCGCGGGGTATTTATGGCCGACGGCCTGCAAGCAGTGCTGGGCTGCGATGCGGCTGGGGTGGTGGTCGAGGCGGGCGAGGCTGTGCAGCACCTTGAGGTTGGCGATGAGGTCTGGTTCTGCAACGGTGGTCTGGGGGGCAGCCACGGCAACTACGCGGAGTTTGCGGTGCTCGATGCCTGTCTGGTGCGCAAGAAGCCAACTACCTTCAACTTCGAGCAAGCCGGTGCGGCGCCGCTGGTGTTGATCACCGCCTGGGAGGCCCTGTTTGATCGGGGGCGTCTGGCTGAGGGGCAGACAGTGCTGATCCATGCCGGAGCTGGTGGGGTGGGCCATGTGGCGATCCAACTGGCCAAGTCGGTTGGGGCGCGTGTGCTGACCACGGTCAGTTCGGTGGAGAAGGCTGACTTTGTGAAGTCTCTGGGGGTGGATGAGGCAATCCTCTACACGCAAGAGGATTTTGTCGAGGCAGTGGACCGTCTCACCAAAGGGCGGGGCGCCGATCTGGTGCTCGATACGGTGGGGCCAGATGTGTTCGCCAAGTCGATTCCGACGGTGGCCCACTACGGAGATCTGGTGACCCTGCTCGATCCGGGTGGTGAGCAGGTCTGGAAAGAGGCGCGCAACCGCAACATCCGCGTCGGATTTACCCTGATGCTGACGCCGATGCTGCGTGATCTGCCTGAGGCACGAGACCATCACGGCGAGATATTGGAGCAATGCGCCGAGCTTGCGGATAGCGGCAAGCTGGATCTGCGGGTTAACCGGGTGATGCCGTTGGGGGAGGCGGCTGAAGCTCATCGCCTGGTCGAGGCGGGGCATACCCGGGGCAAAATTGTATTGATTCCTTGAGTGTTTCGACGCTAAAAAGTCGCTGTTTTTCTCTCTTCGCGTCTCCTGTGTCGCTGAGAAAGTGAGCTGAGGAGAGGCGTTTTTTCGCGATAATTGCCAGGCTTGAGCGCACAGTTTGAGTGCCAGGAACGAAATTCTTATAGATTTCGCTGAGAATCCGGGTAGAATTGTATATAAATAAAAGCTAATACTCTTACACTGGTTCTTGGTTTTGGCTTGTCTCCTGTGGGGCTGGGAGGCAGGCCATCGGGTCGGGCCGTCGTGTGTGGCGCATCGCAGTTTGACGATACAGCAACAGGGAAGCATCAAAGTCGTAATTTAGTTTAGTTGCCGAACAGTTAATTGTGACCGAACCCGAACCCGAACCCGAACGGAGACGATGATCATGGCAGGCAATCTCGACCCGATAGATCGGGTACGCATAATTCGACAGGAGCTGACCAAGATGGCAGCTGGCGGGACGATGGAGATGACGTCTGATTCATCCTGCGCGCTTCTGCGTAACTACTTCGACTTCCTCGAACAGCAGTTGTCAGATGCCGGAGCGATTCCTGATGTAAGCCAGATCCAGGAGATGCTGCTGGAGGTCTCGGAGTTTATTCGTTCCGGGAAGACGGGCTACTACTCTGACGAATACGGTCGGATTCTCAAGCGACTAGTCAGTATCTATGCCGGTGGCTTCAGCTCCAGTAGCAGCAGCGCCTTCACGCTGACCTCGGCAAACTATGCCGATGTGGTGGAGGCGATCAGTAACCGCTTTCCCGGTTACGACTACACCGAGGCGATGGGACAGTTGCTTGCCTATATGGAGCAGCTTTTCGCCAACCGCAAGTCAGACTGGAAGACCATCTACGAGCACATCATTTCCATGCCCGAATCGGTTGAAGCCAAGCGCCTGATCAAGGCTGCGCGCTTTGAGGAGATCCGGCAGTGGGCGGAGGAGGGGGCGGGAAACCTGTTTGGTATCCGTGCGGATCTGCTGGAGGTGATCGGGCAGCTGAGCGCAGAGATCGATCAGTTGAACGCCGATATCGAGCACCTCGGGCGGGCTTGGCGAACCGGCCGGGTGGTAAGTCTGGCGGCCCGGCGCAAGGCGAATAAAGTGCCGGCCCTGATCGAGGCGAGGGAGCGTGTGATTCATCAGCGAATGGATAAACAGAACCTGGTTGAGCTGATCGAGTCGAATATCGAGGAGTTCGAGATGCTGCTTCGGGGTGCCCGCCGGGCGTTCTTTTTTCACATCGTTTAGGGGCGTCTGGGTGGGGTGTTTGGAAACTGCCCCAGATAGTCGGCCCGCCACCAGTTGCCGCTCTCCAGCCGCTCCTGACCGCTGGTGAAGCGGTACCGATAGACCAATACCCGCAAATAGCGCGGAGGCCTATCGGAAAAGGGATTATGCGCCAGCAACCCAGTCACTTCCGGTGTGTTCTTCCACAGCCGCAACATCAGCCTGTCAAACCAATAGAGCATCTCCGGTGCCTGGGTCGGTACAAACCAGACCATCCAGTCGAGCCGTGGTTGATGCGGAATGATGAAGGCCGGCTGCCGATCGAGAGGCCCCGGCTTGTAGCGAAAGCGATAGGCGTGCCACTCGATTCCATCCTGACTTCCTTCGATCCGCAGTTCATGGCGTTCCCGCTGCATGGTTGGAAAGACGTGGTAGACGTTGCCCAGACCAAACTGATGGCCGGTAAGCGCGATACTGGCGAGTGGTTCCGGCAGACTCCGGCCTGAGATCATCTGGTATCCGAGACTCAGGCTGACCAGTAGGATGAAGCCGGCGGTCAGGCCGCTTATCAACGGCACGAAGCGACTGTGACCTGAATGCTGAGGCAGAGGGGGTGAAGCCGTGCGCCACTTCGCCGGTAACAGGCGCCGGACAAAATGGTCATCTAGCAGGAACAGGCAGAGCAGGATCGTCAGCAGGTTGATGAAATTATGGTTGCTGGTGGCGATGATGCCGATCTGCACCAGGATGGTAGACAGCGCGGCAAAGATGCGAAAAGGTCGTGGCAGGAAGATGAAGAACGGCAGCAACAGCTCCGAGAAGAGCACCAGCGCAGTGGCCGTCATCAGCAACCCCTCCGGTAGCTGGTGGGCGTACCAGGCACCGATATGGGGAAGCGGCTGGGTCTCGAAATAGTATTCCAGGGTGGTCAGGCTACCCCAGCTGGGATCGCCGCTGAGGATTTTGGAGAGGCCGGAGAGCAGGCGCAGGCGGAACAGCAGCCAGTGGAACAGAAAGATTACCAGCCGGGTTGGCCGATCGACCAGGAAGATTGACAGGAAGCCCACCTCCAGCAGTAAATAGTCCCACTGGAAGTTGAGGAAAAACTGCCCTGCTTGGGTCAGGGAGAGATAGATAACGAACAGCAAAACCAGCATGGCGCGTGGCCGGATGCCGGCAAGCAGCAGCAGAGCACAGAGTGAACCGGCCCAGCTGGCAGCCTGCAGCGCCCCGTCGTGGCTGGAGAGCCAGAAAATATTGGGGATCTGCCACCAAGCGGCATAGCCTTGTGCGGCGAAGCTGTTCCGCAGCAGTTCCTGGAATGGCAGGATACCGTTGCTTCCCACCAGGCCGACGATCTGGCCCGACAATGAGTAGAAGGCAGCGAGATAGATCAGCGCCAGCAGCTTGATGAAGAGGCGCGAAATCAGCCGATAGTCATCGTCTACCTGAAAGATGCGTTGCATGGGCGCGTTCATTGCTGACTCGGCCTTGTCTTACTCTGAGTTTTGGTTGTCGTGGTCTAATCGTTACAATCGCCCCCTCTCCAGTTTAGATCGCCGTGCAGGCGGCAAGGTGATAAAGAGTGTCTCAGCCGCTGCTCTACTCGATCATTGAATCTCCCACACACCCGGATTTCGCTCCCCTTTACCAGCGTTTGGGGCTGGAAGTGCTCAGCTTCAAATCCATGCGCAAGGCGATCAGCCAGTTGAAGGGGCGAGCGCCAGATATTGTTGTCTGTGAGTTCTTCTATGGTTATGGCAACAACTACGCCGGGGTGAATATCAGCAATCTCGACGTGTTTCTCTTCAGCCTGCAGAAGTATGCCCCGCAGGCTCAGGTGATCGTGATGGTTGAGCCGGCCGAGCGGCACTATGTGGATAAACTCAATGAGATCTTACCGCTGCATGAGGTGCTGAAGCACCCGGTTGACAAGCCGCGGATGGAGGCGCTGGTGCGGTCGCTTATTTGATCGGCAGGGGAAGCAGAGTCGCGACCTGTGGCAGATTATTCAACAATTCTGCTGGCTGCCGATAGCCTGATTGTCCCATCCATCGACAGAGGTGTAGGCATGATCGACTCCATTGGCGCCGCCCAGCAGGCGGCTCGGCCGCAGCAGGGTGACACAAACTCCCAGCTGGTGACGGCGATGCTGAAAAAGCAGAAACAGGTGACTGAGGAGCAGGGTCAGATGGCGATAGAACTGCTTAACTCGGTCCCTAAACCGCACGGTGCCCTTGGGCAGAATGTGGACGTCAAGGTCTGAACCGCTGCCGATAAAATTCGGTTTCAGCTGGCCGCTCAGCGGGTCTGCTCCACTAACAGCACCACGCCATCCACGCCGATGACCTTGATCTGGCTGCCGCCCGGGCAGTCGTTGCCGCGGATCTTCCAGGTGGTGTCGTCGACGCGGATCTTGCCTTCCCCGTTGATGATCGGATCTTCCAGGGTAAAACTCCTCCCCAGATATTGCTCGCCACGCCGGTTAAGGGTCGGCTGATCAGTCTGGATCGGATGGCGTAGCAGAAAGCTGCGGGCGGCGAGGATGCTGGCGACGCTGAACAGGGCGAACCCCAGCAGCTGGTAGTGCCAGCCGAGTTCGGGGAAGGCGAGCAGCAGCAGCCCGACCAGACCGGCGGCGAGCCCCATCCAGATCAGAAACACTCCAGGCGAGAAGATCTCCAGGATTACCAGCAGCACGCCGAGGATCAGCCAGTGCCAGTAGTCGAGTTGCTGTAGCAACGCCATCAGGCATCTCCCCGCTTGCCCAGCGCCTGCTTCACCAGTTCGCTGATGCCGCCGATTGAGCCGATCAGGCTGGAGGCCTCCAGTGGCATCATGATCACCTTCTGGTTTTCTGCCGAGGCGATACTCTGCAGCGCCTCGGTGTACTTCTGTGCGACAAAGTAGTTGATCGCGTTGATGTCACCCTTGGCGATCGCCTGGGAGACCATCGCGGTGGCGCGAGCCTCCGCCTCGGCGAGTCGCTCGCGGGCCTCCGCCTCGCGGAAGGCCGCCTCCTTTTCGCCTTCGGCCTTGAGGATCGCTGCCCGTTTTTCGCCCTCGGCACGCAGGATCTCCGCCTGGCGGGTGCCCTCCGCCTCGAGAATCTGGGCGCGCTTATCGCGTTCCGCCTTCATCTGTCGCCCCATCGACTCCACCAGATCCTGCGGCGGGGCGATGTCCTTGATCTCGATGCGCGTCACCTTGATGCCCCAGGGGGTGGTGGCATCGTCCACCACGGTGAGCAGCTGAGCGTTGATCGTGTCGCGCTGGGAGAGCAGTTCATCCAGATCCATCGAGCCCATCACGGTACGGATATTGGTCATGGTCAGGTTGAGGATCGCGCGTAAGAGGTCGTTCACCTCGTAGGAGGCCTTCGCGGCGTCGAGCACCTGGAAGAAGACCACGCCGTCCACCCTGACCATCGCGTTGTCCTTGGTGATCACCTCTTGGGAGGCCACGTCGAGCACCTGCTCCATCATGTTCTGCTTGTTACCGACCTGGTCGATCACCGGCACGATCAGGTTGAGGCCTGGGCGCAGGGTCTTTGTATAGCGGCCAAACCGCTCCACCGTGTACTCCATCCCCTGGGGCACCCGTTTGGCGCCAAGCACCAGCAGAGCGATGGCCAATGCGAGTACTGCCAATACAAATACATCCATGCTGTTCTCTCCGTTGGTTGAAGCCGAGTCATCAAGATGGGGGATTTTGCGGTGAAATACAATGGTCGAATTGGTTTCGGCGACGACCGTCCTGCGGGTGTAGAATTGCCAGCTATGAGTGACTATGCCAAACCACCCAAGTCCCTGCTGCGCAAGGTCGGCCGGGCGATTGCTGACTACGAGATGATCCGTGAGGGTGACCGCATCCTGCTCGGGGTTTCCGGCGGCAAAGACTCGCTGTCGCTGCTGCAGATCCTCAGTCATCTGCAAACCTACGCGCCGGTGAAGTTCGAGTTGGGGGTGATCACCGTCGACCCGGAGGTTGAGGGGTTCGATCCCGCGCCGCTCAAAGCCTACTACGATCGGCTGGGTGTGCCCTGGTTCTACCGTGAACAACCGATCATGGAGGACGCCAAGAAGAGCATGGACGGTGACTCTTTCTGCTCCTACTGCGCGCGCATGAAGCGCGGCATCATGTACTCCACCTGCCGCCAGCAGGGCTACAATGTGTTGGCACTGGCGCAGCATCTCGACGACCTGGCGGAGAGCCTGCTGATGTCGATCTTCCACGGCGGCCAGCTGCGCACCATGAAGGCGCACTATCGGAATGACGCAGGCGATATCCGCATCATCCGTCCGCTGGTGTACTGTCGTGAGAGTATGACCGGCGCGTTCGCCCGGGATGCGGGGCTGCCGATCATCCCCGACAGCTGTCCCGCCTGTTTTACCGCCCCCTCCCAGCGTGCCCAGATGAAACAGCTGCTGGCGATGCAGGAGCGGCAGAACAAGCATCTCTTTCCCAACATTCTGCACGCGATGCGGCCACTGATGGATGAGACGCCATGAACCTTGCCAAGATCCTTATCAAGACCGGCGTGGTGCGTTCCGGCATGAGCTTTGGTGATGCGCTGCAGGAGTGTGTGGACAAGGATGTGCCGGGCATCCCCTATGTGGATGCGGAGGGCCGCATCGCCGGTCGTTTCTCGGTGCGCCACGCATTTCGCGAATGCTGCGTGCCGCGTGATCTGATCCTCGGTGGTCATCTGCTGGGGGATGACATTGACCACATGAATCTGCCCGAGGTGCACGCCGAGGAGGTACTCTCCGCGCCGGTTGAGAACTACCTGCTGGAGGATGCGATCCGCCTGCACTGCGACTCCCATGCGGTGCGGGCACTGGCGTTGATGGAGCAGTTCAACACCGGCTATCTATTTGTCACCGATGCGGATGATAACTACCGGGGCGTGATCACCCGCATGGGCATAGCCAAACTCCTCACTAGCCGCGAGTGCAGCGACATATGAACGAGTCGGCGACACTGTTTACCGGAGAGATGCAGTTCTCCGCTGCGATCCTGCTGTTGGCCTATGTGCTGATCTTCTCCGAATGGATGCACCGCACCCACGCGGCGATCCTCGGCGCGGTGGTGATGATCGGCGTTGGCATGGGGCTCGGCTTCTACTCCCAGGAGGCAGCGCTACAGGCAATCGATGCCAATACCATCTTCCTGCTGGCGGGGATGATGATGCTGGTTTCGATGCTGCGCCCCACCGGCGCCTTCGACTATGCTGCGGTGCGTATCACCCGCCTCGCCCAAGGTGATCCCCGGCTGTTACTGATCTACCTCTCGCTGTCGGTGAGCCTGATCAGCATGATCCTCGACAACGTTACCACGGTGATTGTGTTCGCCCCGCTGACGGTGCTGATCTGCCGCCTGCTGAAGCTCAACCCGATGCCCTACCTGATGGCCGAGGCGATGCTCTCCAATATTGGTGGCGCCTCGACCCTGGTGGGTGATCCGCCCAACATCATGATCGGCAGTGCCGGTGGGCTCAACTTCAGCCAGTTTCTGCTGCACATGGGGCCGCCGATTCTGTTTGTTTGGCTCGGCACGGTGGGGCTGCTGCTGTTTCTGTTCCGCGAACAGCTGCGTCCCGGCGGGATCCAGGCGCGTGAGCTGGTAGAGACCCACGCGATCAAAGACCCCCTGGCGCTGAAGAAGATCCTATCGGTGTTGGCGCTGGTGATCCTGCTCTTCTTCGTCCACCATCACTTCCACTTCTACCCCGCCTATGTTGCCTTCATCGGCCTGGCGCTGGCGCTGCTGCTGTTGGCCCCGGAGCCAGAGGCGCTGTTCGGTGAGGTCAACTGGTCGGTGCTGATCTTCTTCTGCGGGCTCTTCATCATCGTTGGCGGGGTTGAGGCCTCCGGCCTGCTCGACCTGCTGGGTAGCCGGCTGGCCGGCCTCGCCAGCCAGCCGGGCAGGCTGCTGCTGGCCGGGTTGCTACTGATGTGGGCAGCGGCAGCGCTGAGCGCGGTGGTGGACAACATCCCCTTCACCGTCACCATGATCCCGATCATCCTTGGTTTGGAGAGCCACGGTGTCAACATCACCCCGCTTTGGTGGGCGTTGGCGATCGGCGTCGGTCTGGGCGGCAACGGCACCCACATCGGCGCCACTGCCAACCTGATTGCGGTCAGCGAATCGGAGAAGTGCGGCATCGACAGCGCCCGTATCTCCCCCGTCCAGTGGATGCGCATCGGCATCCCTATCACCCTCTTTAGCCTGCTGCTGGCAAGCGTCTTCTACACGCTCTTTTTCGAGCTTTTTGAGGGTTAATCGCGCGTTTCTCCAGCCGGGTAGATCCAACCCACACTTTCTCCGGAACAATTATGTCGCCATTATTCTTGATTAAATTGCTTGGTTATCTATACCTAAGTAGTAACGATACGAGGATGATAATTATGCATATTCGAACCACCACAGATCCAATTACTCTGCATGAGGTGCGCAACCCTGAGATGCACCCCTGTGTCTATGAGGGGGATGGCGACAATGGCCTAGAGATCTATTTCGAGACAGAGGCCAACAAGCGTACCTATCTGGCAATGGAGCTGGAGGATCGCAAGGTAGTGCAGGGCAATGACAGCGATGACTATGTAGCTGAAGGTTAGGCCTGGGGAGGCAGTGATGTTAAGACGAGTCTATCTGTTGTTTCCGGGGCGTAAGTTTGCTGAACGGGCGGTGGTCGATCTGACCGGGATGGGAGTGGCGAGGCGTCATATCCACACCATCGCCCGTCAGGATGTGGATATCGAAGGGCTGCCCGAGGCGAGCGTGCGCCAGCGCAGTGACTTTGCGGCCACGCTGGAGCAGTGGTTTTGGGATCTTAATCTGCTGCTCTTCTTTGCCGCGTTGCTGGTGCTTATTGTCGCAGCCTTTAGCGGCAGTGTTGGCGTGACCCTGGCGGCGCTACTGGTGATGGGGTTGACCTATCTGGCGGGCCGCCACTTTGTGCGCCATCTGCCCCACGCCCATCTCGATGAGTGCCGTACGGCAATCCGCCATGGCGAGATCCTGCTGCTGGTGGATCTGCCCCGCGAACGGGTTGCTGAGGTTGAATGCAGCATGCGCAAGCGCCATCCTGAGGTGGAGGTCGGCGGCGTCGGTTGGACCCTGGATGCGCTGCAGATCTGAGCAAGCAGGAGATGGTTGGCGGGTATTTGGTTGTTGATGACGTCGCTCTCCTCCAGGAGGTAAGTAGTGGGAATCACGCATGGGGACGGTTCTGCTACGGAACCTTCCTGGGGAGAGCGCTATGGCAATCAAAAAGCTGCTGCTGTGTTATGGGGTTCTGGCGATAAGCCTGACGGCTGAGGCGGGGCAAGAGGTAGAGCCAGCCTACGAACCGCCCAAGGCGGTCTACGACTTCTATCTGGACGATCCGGCAAAGATGGGCAGTGCGCTCTACTGGGTCCGCTCACTGATCAACCCGCTGATGGACTCCCCCTACGACATGGCGCCGGAATTCATGGAGATCAAGGTGGTGGCGCATGGCACCGAGATCGTTACCCTGGCGAAAAAGAACTACGAGCGTTACCGGACAGAGGTAGAGCGGATGCGCTACTACGCCTTGCTGGGTGTTGAGTTCAAGGTCTGTGGTATGGCTGCCAGCGACTATGGCTATAGCGTCGAGGAGTTCCACGATTTTGTTGAGGTGGTCCCCTCCGCCTTCGCCGAACTGCTGCACTGGCAGCGACAGGGGTATGGGCTGATTACGCCGCGGGTCTATATCCGCCAGCAGAGCCTGGAAGAGATTCGTTGATCATCAGCGCCCCGCCTGCCATCGGTGCTCGGCCAGCGTGCTGTGCCACACTGGCCGCGTTGGCAGGCAGGGTGTTACCTTATGCTGCACTTGTTCCAGTCGACAGGGAAAAAGGATGCAGAGAGTAAAGCTTGTCTCGTTGCTGCTGCTATTGCTGGGCATGCAGGGATGTGCCGCAGTGGTGGTTACTGGCGTCGTGGTCGGTGCTGCCGTTGAGGTGGCCGAGATTCCGTTCGAGGTAGGCGGTGCGGTGATCGACATGGCGACCGACGATGACGATGATGACTAAGGAGCCTCTGAACAAGTCATGAACTCGTACCTTGCATCCAGAATATTCAGCTTTTTCGTTGCAAATCTCGGCAACGGCTCCTTGCGTTGCTCTACCTCCTGCATCCATGCAGTCGTTCGCAATAGCCAGTTATCCCCTATATTCCTGTAGGAGGGGAGCGTGAGCAGGGAGCGGTAGCTTTACGTGCAATTTGCGCCTCTGAACATCCTGAATTGCGATCCACTTCGTTCAGACTTATTCAGAGGCTCCTAATGCCGAGCTATCCACCCCCCACTGCTCTGATTCTCCGGCTTTATTCCGCTGTTATGCCGCTATGTCGCAATAGTGCATCGATCTGCGGCTCCCGCCCGCGGAAGGCGGTGAACAGCTCCATCGCCTGCTTCGAGCCGCCCTGCTCCAGAATCTCCTGCAGGAAGGCCCGCCCTGTCTCGGCGTCGAAGGTGCCCCGCTCTTCGAATAGGGAGAAGGCGTCGGCGGAGAGCACCTCTGCCCACTTGTAGCTGTAGTAGCCTGCCGCGTAGCCGCCGGCGAAGATGTGGGAGAAGCCGTGGGCGAAGCGGTTCCAGGTCGGCGGGATGACCACCGAGACCTGCTGCCTCACCTCATCGAGGATCTCATAGATGCGTCCGCCGTGGGCCGGCTCGTACTCCCGGTGGATGCGGAAGTCGAAGATCGAGAACTCGAGCTGGCGCACCATCTGCATCGCCGACTGGAAATTCTTCGCCGCCTTCATGCGTTGGTAGAGGTCGTCGGGGATCGGTTCCCCCGTCTCCCAGTGGCCGGAGATCAGGTTAAGCGCCTCGCGTTCCCAGCAGAAGTTCTCCATGAACTGGCTCGGCAGTTCCACCGCGTCCCTGGCGACGCCGTTGATGCCGGCCACCGCCGGGTAGTCGATGCGGGTCAGCAGATGGTGCAGGCCGTGGCCGAACTCGTGGAACAGGGTCTCAACCTCGTCGTGGGTGAACAGCGCTGGCTGCTCGCCCACTGGCGGTGAGAAGTTGCAGGTGAGGTAGGCCACCGGGGTCTGATCGAGCTGGTCGGTGAAGAAGCGGCTGGCGCAATCGTCCATCCAGGCGCCGCCGCGCTTTTTCGGTCGCGCGTAGAGGTCGAGATAGAACTGGCCGCGTAGCTGGCCGTCGGCGTCGCGAATCTCGAAGAAGCGCACATCCGGGTGCCAACTGTCGACCCCCTCGATCGCCTTGATCTGGATGCCGTAGAGCTGCTCCACCACTGCGAACATACCGGGCACTACCTTGGTCTCGGGGAAGTAGGGCTTGAGCTCCTCCTGGCTGATGTTGTGGCGGTGTTGGCGCAGCTTCTCGCTGTAGTAGCCAATGTCCCAGGCCTGCAGCTCCAGAATGCCATGTTCCTCACGGGCGAACAGGCGCAGCTCTTCGAGCTCGCGCTGGGCCTGGGGGCGGGAGCGCTCGGCTAGGTCGTGAAGAAATGCCATCACCGCATCGGTTGAGCGGGCCATCTTGCGCGCCAGGGAGCGCTCGGCGTAGTTGGCGAAGCCGAGCAGCTGGGCCTGCTCATGGCGCAGCGCCAGGATCTGCTCCATCAACTCGCTGTTGTCGAACGCCTTGTCATGGGGCCCCTGGTCGGAGGCGCGAGTGGCGAAGGCCTCATAGACCTCGCGGCGTAACTCGCGGTCATCGGCGTAGCTCATCACCGGCAGATAGGAGGGGAACTCCAGGGTCAGTAGCCAGCCGCTCGTGCCGCGCTGTTCGGCGGTCTGCTTGGCCAGCGCCAGAGCCGACTCGGGCAGGCCGGCCAGGGCCTCGGGGTCGTCGATCCGCTTGCTCCAGGCGTTGGTGGCATCGAGCAGGTTCTCCTCATATTTGCTGGTGAGCTGGGAGAGCTGCTGGCTGATCGCCTTGAAGCGTGATTTTTCGGCCTCGGGCAGATCGACGCCGGAGAGGTGAAAATCCTTGAGCGCGTTGTCGAGCAGCTTGCGCTGTACCGGATCGAGGCTGGTGTCTTCCTCCGCGACCGCTTTGTAGGCGGCGCAGAGTTTGGCGTTCTGCCCCATCTCGGTGCCATATTCGCTCAGTTTTGGCAGGCAGGCGTTGTAGGCGGCGCGCAGCGCATCGTTATTGACCACCGAGTTCATGTGGCTGACCGGTGACCAGGCGCGGCTGAGTTGGTCATCGAGGATCTCCAGCGGCTCGATCAGGTTGCCCCAGGTGAAAGGTTTGGGCTGGCGCAATAGGCGTTCGGTCTCGGCCCGGTTGTGGGCCAGCAGCTGGTCGATGGCGGGCTCGACCAGATCAGGGGTGATGCGGGAGAAGGCGGGCAGGCCTTCCATCTCGAGCAGGGCGTTGGACATTCGGTAGGCTCCGTAAGGGATCTGTCAGCGGGGCACAGGCCCCGTGGGAAATCTGCGGCGATTCTATAGCTTTTTGGCTGCCTGGTCCCCGTGGGGATTCGCGGGTTTAGCCGACCGTTAGTCGTCGATGAAGCTGGGGCGTTCCTGCAGCGACTGGTTGCTCTGCATGGCGTGGAGGGTCTGCTCGGGGGTGAAGGGGAGGCCGGTGAGGATGTCACACAAGTAGTGGCTGTAGAGCGGGTTGCGGAAGTTACCGTAGCCGCTCTTCATCACCCGCTTCCATTTCGCTATCTTGACCGCCTTGAGGCCTTTTTTACCGCCATAGGCGTAGACCTTGTAGCGGCGTTCGCCGCAGTGGAAGCCTTCGAAGGAGGTGTTGATGGCGCCGCTGGCGGAGCGGATCACAATCAGGGTGCGAGTCACGCCATCCTTGCCCAGTTGCAGGGCGCTGCGGTCGATGAAGTAGCGAAAGCGGCTGTTGGGGTCATCGACCTGGAACTCCACCAGGTTCTCTGCCTTGGGCAGTTCGGGTAGCTTGGTCGCCTGCTCCTTCCAGACGGTCTCCTCCAGATCGGGCCGGGCCTGGGGATCGGCCTCATCGATGAAGGGGCGATCCTTGGCCTGCAGGGGCAGCGCCAGGCTGGCGAGGATGAGGGTCTGGATCAGGATCGGGTGGCGCATGGTTCGATCAGCTCTGGAGATTGTTTGAGTGTGACAGTGGTGGGACGCTGGAGTTCGGCCGATTCTAGCAAAGTTCAGCTGAGCAGTCGGACGCCGAGCATCCAGCTGGCGATGCCGCCGGCAAGAAAAAAACTGCTGATGGCGGCGAAGGCGATGCGCTTGTAACGGGTGACGAGCTTGAATTCGGCGTGGCTGGAGATGATGAAGGGGCGGCGGCTGGCACCGGTGTTGCTCAGGGTGTGTAGGTTCTGGCGGTTGGCGGCGGCCTCCTCCCGGGTTGCCTGGCGATGGGCCTGGCGGCGCGCCTGATCCCACTCATCCAGGTCGATGCGACTGTCACCGTTGCGGTCGAAACGCGCTAGCAACTCGGGATGATCCTGCTTCCACTGGCGCAGCAGGTCGCTGGCGTGCGCCTTGATCAGCGCCTGGCGGTCGGTCTCGTCAAAGGATTTAAACAGGCCGATGGCATAGAGCGGATCGCCGGGGTAGATGGTCTCTTCGGTGTAGCGGTAGTGCTCACCCAGATGGCCCTGTTCACTCAGCGAGAGGGCGGCGCTGAACAGGCCGGCGAGGCTGGAGCCGCCGCCGCTACGGGCCGGCATGGCGGTGGCGAAGCTGGAGCCACCGTACCAGACCTGCCGCTCGCTGGGGGTGATTTGCGCCCCGTCGGGGTCGATGATGCACTGGCCGGTGGGATCTTTGATCAGGAACAGGCCATCGCTGCTGCCCTGCTGGGAGGTGCGCCAGCCTTTTTCGTGGCGGCGTTCGATGCGGTAGCGATACCAGCAGCAGGGGACGTGGGTCAGTGGGGTGAGGATCGGCTCCCCCTGCATCGCTGCGGCAGTGCCGTTCAGCTCCACATAGCCCTGGTGGGCGGAGCGGATCAATGAGGTGGGGGTGTCTTCGATGATGCGCGCGCGGGAGAGGTTGCGGAAGGCGAACCAGAGAGCGGCGAGACAGAGCAGCGCTAAGCTGTTCACCCAGATCCAGAACGTCAGTTCCGGCATGGTGAGGATGTCGTGGTGCATGGTGCTAGCTAAACAGTGCGCCCATATTCACGTCCTGCTTCTCTGCCCCGCTGAACTCTAGTAGTTCGGCCGGTTTGAAATGGAACATGCCGGCGATGATTACATCGGGGAACTGTTCGATGCGAACGTTGCTGTTATTGACGCTCTCGTTGTAGAACTCACGCCGGTCGGCGATGGTGTTCTCCAGTCCGGTGATGCGTGACTGCAGGTGCAGGAAGGAGTCGTTAGCCTTCAGATCCGGGTAGTTCTCCGCTACTGCGAAGAGATTGCCGAGGCCGATGCGCAGTTCGCTCTCAGCAGCGCCAACTGCCCCCACGTCGCCTTTTTCCCGGGCCTTGAACACCGCAGCGCGCGCCAGCATCACTTTTTCCAGGGTTTCCTGCTCAAATTTCATGTACTGTTTGCAGGTCTCGACCAGTTTTGGTAGCTCGTCGTGGCGCTGTTTCAAGAGGATGTCGATGTTTGACCAGGCCTTGCTGACGCCGTGTTTGAGTCGAACCAGGTTGTTGTAGATCATGATCCCGTAGAGTACGGCAGCGATGGTCATGCCGATCAAGACGAACAGTACAATCTCCATTGTGTTCCCCCAGCTGAAAGAGTTCTATGCCTAATAATATCCGCTCGTTCGAATCCCGCACCCCCCAGATCGACGACGACGCCTGGGTGGATGAGACCGCAGTGATCATCGGTGATGTGAGTGTCGGTCCGCAATCGTCGATCTGGCCGATGAGTGTGCTCCGTGGCGATGTGCACCGTATCACTGTTGGCGCCGCAAGCAACATCCAGGATGGTTCGGTGCTGCATGTCTCCCACGACAGCGCCTATCTGCCGGGTGGGCTGCCGCTGTTGATCGGCGACCGGGTGACGGTGGGGCATCAGGCGATCCTGCATGCCTGCACGATTGGCGATGGCTGCTTTATCGGCATGGGGGCGAGAATCCTTGATGGCGCGGTGCTCGACCCCGGTGCCATGGTTGGTGCAGGCTCGCTGGTGCCGCCAGGCAAGCACCTCGAAGGAGGCTATCTGTGGGTCGGTTCGCCCGCCCGCCGGGTGCGGGTGCTGAGCGAACAGGAGCGGGAGTTTCTGGACTACTCCGCGCAACACTATGTGCGGCTGGCCGGGCGGCATCGGCTGGGTAAGCCGTAGGAATGCCGCTGAGAGGCTTCCTAGCCTCTCAGCTGGGCGATCACCGATTTGGTGTGGGGCAAGATGCCGCGCCACAGGCGGAACGATTCGGCGGCCTGCTCCACCAACATGCCGAGTCCATCCAGGGCGCGGCTCGCCTTGTGGTCGTAACCCCACTGCTGGAAAGCTGTGACCTGGTCGCTGTAGAGCATGTCGTAGCACCAGCCGCCTTTTGCCAGCACGCTATCGGGGATCTGTGGCACTGAACCCTGCAGCCCGGCGGCGGTGCCGTTGATGATCAGGTCAAACTCCATTCCCTCCAGCTCGTCCAAGCCGCAGCCGGCCACCCGCCCCAGTTCGGCGACACCTGTGGCGAGGGAGTAGGCCTTAGCGGCGGTGCGGTTGGCGATGATCAGGCGCTTCGGTTTGGCTTCCAGCAGTGGCCGCAGTACCCCGCGCACTGCACCGCCGGCACCGAGGATCAGCACCCGGCTGTCCGCCAGTTCAAAGCTGTGGTTGTGACTCAGATCGCGCACCAGGCCGACACCGTCGGTGTTGTCGCCACGCAGCTGGTTGTTCTCCAGGCGGATCAGCGTGTTGACCGCGCCGGCGGTGTGGGCGCGCTGGCTCAGTTCGTCGGCCATGCGCCAGGCCTGCTCTTTGAACGGTACGGTGACGTTGAGCCCCTTCCCACCCTCGGTAAAAAAGCGCTTCGCATCACCTTCGAAATCATCCAGCCTGCCGAGCAGGCGGCCATATTCGATCGCTTCACCGGTCTGTCTGGCGAAGGCGGCGTGGATTAGCGGTGACTTGCTGTGTTCGATGGGGTTGCCGATGACGGCGTAGCGGTCGCTCATGTTGATCTGCTCAAGCGTTGAGCCACTCGGCCGCCTGTCTGGCGAAGTAGGTGAGGATGCCGTCGGCGCCGGCGCGTTTGATGCAGAGCAGCGATTCCATCACCACCGCCTGTTCGTCGAGCCAGCCGTTCTGCGCGGCGGCCTTGAGCATCGCGTATTCGCCGCTCACCTGATAGGCGAAGGTGGGTACCATGAACTCATCCTTGATACGTCGGACGATGTCGAGATAGGGCATGCCTGGCTTCACCATCACCATGTCGGCGCCCTCCTGCAGGTCGAGGGCGACCTCGTGCAGCGCTTCGTCGCTGTTGGCCGGATCCTGCTGATAACTGTATTTGTTGCCGCCGCCAAGGTTAGCGGCGGAGCCGACTGCATCGCGGAACGGGCCGTAGAAGCTGGAGGCATATTTGGCGGAGTAGGCGAGGATGCGGGTGTGGATGTGACCGTCACTCTCGAGAGCGGTGCGGATATCGCCGATGCGTCCGTCCATCATGTCGGAGGGGGCGACCACGTCGGCACCGGCGGCGGCGTGGGAGAGGGCCTGCTTTACCAGCACCTCCTTAGTCTCGTCGTTGAGTACGTAGCCGGTGGCATCGATCAGGCCGTCCTGACCGTGGGTGGTGAAGGGGTCGAGCGCCACGTCGGTGATGATGCCGAGATCGGGTACGGCATCCTTGAGTGCGCGCACGGCCCGTTGTGCCAGGCCATCCGGGTTGAAGGCCTCGCGGGCATCCTCGGTCTTTACCTGCATAGGGGTGACAGGGAACAGAGCCATCGCGGGCACGCCCAACCCATAGATGGTCTTTGCCTCTTCGATCAGCAGCTCAACGCTCATCCGTTCCACACCGGGCATGGAGGGCACCGCCTCCCGCTGGCCCTGGCCTTCGAGCACGAATACCGGATAGATGAAGTCGTCGGGGCTCAAGCGGCTCTCGCGCATTATGCGGCGGGAGAAGTCGCTGCGGCGCATGCGGCGCATGCGGGTGGCGGGAAAGGGCGAACGGCTACTTGAGTTCGGCATGGATTCGGTCCCCTGACGGTTTGGGTAAACCCCATAAGATACCCTATGATGCGCGCTTTTAACCAATTCTGAGGCATTGAAGGGCATGCAGAAGTCGCACAGATCTCCCTACATTTATGATGTCGAAGAGGCCACCTTTGAGCAGAAGGTGATCGATGCCTCCAATCAGCAACCGGTGATGGTCGATTTCTGGGCTGAGTGGTGTGCCCCCTGTATCTCGCTGGCACCGGCGCTGGAGCGGGTCATCGATGAGCTCGAAGGCGTGGTGCGCCTTGGCAAGGTGGAGGTGGATGACAATATGCGCCTGGCGGGCCGCTTTCGTCTGCGGGGTTTTCCGACGGTGATTTTGTTCCACCACGGGGAAGAGTTGGGGCGCTTTCACGGTTCACGGGCGAGTCACTGGCTGCGACAGTGGATTGAGGAGCATTTGGGCGACTATCTGGCGCAGCGCAGCGCCTGATTGGCTGGTCGAGATAGGGTGAGGAGAGAGGAAAAATCTGCGGGAGTAGGGGAATTTAAATCACAAATGATTGTCTCATGAAAGTGTGGGCTCTTTTATGAGGTTGTTGGTTGTTCAGTTATTTCTTTGTTAACAATTAGTTACGAGTTCGTGGCTGGTTTTTGCGGGGGTGTGAATTTTTTTTTCGCACAGGCTAAAGGTTTATTGATGGGCGCCGATCAATAAGGGCAACAGACAGACATTGAATGTGATCCTCCTCCAGCGCAAATATTGCGCTACTCTAAGGTCCAACTCCTCCCCGGTTGGGCCTTTTTTTGTCCGTTTTCCAGCGTCCCTGATGCAGCGGGGGAGTCTCGAGGAGTGACTTCTTGTGGCCCTCTGGGTTGAATATTTGGTGGGGTTGCAATGCAAGAAGAGGTAAGGCGGCAACCACTTCAGATGCTTGAGTCTTTCCCCTGATTTCCTCGAAAAATATCGAAAAAGTGCGGATTGTTCCTCTATTTTGGGGAGAAGCGAGTGGTATTCTGCATATCCGATAAATGATCAGTGCTGGCTGGGAAGGCAAGTTGTACTGACATAGAGGAGAGCCTTAGGCTTGACTGACTCAAGATCTCAGGATGATTCCGGTCAGTGCGTCACGGATTGATGTGGGCTGGGCGAGCCCCTGGGTGGCGCCATGTAGAATCATGTCGATCTCCCCGCCACAGCACAGACGCACCTGTAGCGCATTGCGTGCAGGTGGATGGTTACTGCGATTGGCGCTGGTCGAGACGAGTGGACGACCGCTGGCACGGCAGAGAGCCGCCGCCAACGGATGGTTGGTTACCCGCACCGCGATGCCCGAGTGATCGCCGCGCAGCCAGAATGGCAGTGTCGGGGCCGCAGGCAACACCCAGGTGTGGGGGCCGGGCCAGCTCTGTACTACCGGCTCTAGTTGTTGCGATGGCAGTTGGTCGATGAAGGGCTGCAGTTGATTGAAGTCGGAGGCGATGAGTATCAGCCCCTTGCTGACTGGCCGCTGCTTCAGGCGTAGCAAGCGGAATACCGCCTGGGGATTGAGCGGGTCGCAGCCGAGTCCGAAAACCGATTCGGTTGGATAGGCGAGAATACCGCCACCAAGGATCACCCTGGCGGCTTGACGTAACCGCCAGGGATGGATGGATGGATTAGCGGGCAAGGTCGGCTTGGAGTTTGGCATCCTTTTCGATCACGCCTTTGGCGTTGGCTTCGCGTTCGGCACGAATGCGTGTTGCCAGCTCGGTATCGCCCAGCGCCATGATCTGAGAGGCGAGATAGGCAGCATTTTTTGCGCCGGCCTTGCCTATGGCAACGGTTGCGACGGGGATTCCACCGGGCATCTGCACGGTGGAGAGTAGTGAATCCATGCCCTTTAGCGGACCAGCGTCGAGCGGGACGCCAATGACCGGTTTCAGGGTTGCGGCGGAAACCGCACCCGCGAGATGGGCGGCGAGGCCAGCGGCGGCGATGAACACGGCGCAGCCGCGCTGATCGGCGTTCTTCACGTAAGTGTGGGTGGTATCGGGGGTGCGGTGTGCGGAGGTGATCTTCACTTCATAGGGGATCGCCAGGGCGCGAAGCACGTCCAGGGTGGATTGCATAACGGGCAGGTCCGAATCGGATCCCATTAGTACGGCTACAAAGGGCTTGTTCATTGGATCAGGTTTTTTATCTGTTGGAAGGCGGGAGAAGATACCCGAAAGCCTATTTTATGACCAGTGTGAACTGCTTTGTGAAGCACTGGGTTGATTGTTGGACGCGAAAAAATTGTTGTTCCACGCATAGCCTGGCTAGCTTGGGCTAAAGCGCTGCCGGAACTTTTGGAGAAGATCGATGGTACATTTTCGGCGCATGCTGGGGGGCTTCATTCTCGTCATGAGTGTCATGGCAGAGGTGATGGCGTCTGGAGTCGAGTACAGCAAGGAAGAGATGGCGTGGCTGAAAGCACACCCTCAGTTGCGGGTCGGCATCATCAATACTAACTCGCCTATCCTTTACCTTGGTGAGGCTAACCAGCCGCGGGGCGTGGCGGCAGACTATCTTCGCTTTGTCGCCGAGAAGGCGGGGGCTGGGCTGAAGGTGGTGCGCTTCAATGAGGTTTCGGCGATGGAGCGCGCACTCAAGGATGGAGAGATCGACATGGTCGGAGCCACCACCTGGTCGGTGGATAGGGCGTCGAGCATGCGCTTCACCCAACCCTATCTCTCGATTCCGGGAGCGATCTATACCAGAAAAAACGGCCCACTACTGACCCCTACTGAGATGGATGGGCGTGCGGTGGCCGTTGTTCGCGGCGGTTTTTGGAGTCGTTGGGTCAATGAGCGCTACCCCAATATCCGGCGGGTTGAGGTATCTGGTGCTCTGGCTGGCTTGCAGAGCGTCAACAATGGTTTGGTCGACGCTTATCTCGGAGATATCGCCTCGTCGCGCTATCATCTCAAGCGTCAGGGGATTGACCGGCTGCAGGAGTATGGCGCGATCGGTGGTCTGTTGAATCTGGTGATGGCGGTCGACAGCAACCAGGCCCTGGTGGCTTCGATTCTCGAGAAAAGCATTGCGCTGATCACGCCAGAAGAGCACGGCAGCATCCGTCGGCGCTGGTCCAACATCGGCGAGGCGCCAAGCCTCACAGATAACGAAACGGTGCGGGGCGCATTGATTATTGTTCTGCTGCTCGGCTGGTTTGTCGGGTGGTATCTGGCGTTTCGCTGGTTGGTCAAGCGCAAGGTTTCGCGGCGCACCAAATCGATGAAGAGCTCGCTGCTGCGTCGACGCAAGATCGAAAAGGAGATGAAGCATGAGCGTGAGCAGCTGAAGACCTTGATTCGGCGCGCAAAACGGAAGATTCGGTCGATTCAGGGGCGGTTGAACCTGCTCTCTGAAGCGCTGCCTTTCGGCTTCTGGGAGTGGGACCTGAAACGCAATCGCTATCGCTGGGACAAGGGTATGTGCCGGCTTGCAGGGGAGCTGCCGGGTACCTTCGGCGGCACCCCCCACGAAGTCATCTCCAAAATTCATCCTGATGACCGAGATCGAGTGGTGGATCGGTTGACCCGGGCGATGTCGAAAAACGCAGTGAGTAGTCTTGAATATCGGCTGCTGCGTTCTGATGGTAGCGTGATCTGGGTCGTTAACCACTACCGCACAATCCGCAACTCACGGGGGTGCGTGGTGAAACAGGCCGGTGTGACCTATCAGCTCTCTGAGCACCTCCAGACCAAGCTGGAGCCCCAGCCCGAGCCGTCAGAACAGGTCAAGCCTGACGACCTGCAGCCAAAGGTCGGGCCGCGGCCGACGCAGAAACCGCAGCTGGTCAAGGATGAGCCTGTCACCAGTCAAGAAGAGGGGCAGGCGCCGGAAGGCACTACGAACGCTGGTGTGGGTTCTGCCTATCAGGGGCTTTAGGGGCTCCCAGAATGAATTTGGGCGAGCAGAATTAGGAGGCCAAATTTTCTGCTGCAAGAAGAAAATCGCAGGTAATAGCTGGCCTATTGCCAAGATTTCCCACGCAGCAGTAGGAAATTTGGGCCGCAAGGCTGCCGTCCATGATTTGTTCAGGAGCCTCTTAACTCACTCCCCAACCATCTTTCTCATATCGCCAATCATGGATAGCAGGGTTTTTCCTGCTATCTTTTGAATCGGCTTCACTTCCTTTCCTTGTTGGGGGATTAAGAGGATGAGGTGGACACTCTACTCTCTGCTGTTTCTGTTAATCACGGTATCGGCGTCTGCTGAGGAAGGGATCTCACCCACTGAACGGGTAACACTCTCCATGGATGCGGTGATGCAGGTGCTGAATAACCCGAATCTCAACCGCGAGCAGCGGCGCTTGGCAGTGCGTGACGTCGTGCGCAGCCATTTCGACTATCGGGTAATGTCGAGAATCATTCTGGCGATCAACTGGCGCAAGGCCACTGACGAACAGCGGGATCGGTTTGAACGCTATTTCAGGGAGCTGATGGAAAATACCTACTTCTCAGCGATCGATAACTATAGTGGGGAAGAGGTGCGCATCGGGCGGGAAAAACGCCAAGGAAAGCGTGCGGTGGTGCAGACTATGCTGATCACAAAATCAAAGCAGATCCCCATCGATTTTAAGCTGCTATCCAAAAGCAATGATTGGGCTGTCTATGATGTGGTCATCGAGGGGGTCAGCCTGATCAGCAACTATCGTGTCGAGTATCGGGGGCTGGTGAAACGAGAGGGCATGGAAGGGCTCCTCTACAAGCTTGAACGCAAAGCACTTCAGCTAAAAAAGGGCGCAAAGACTGACACCGTCGAGCCCGCCTCATGATGCTAGACTGAAAGGCGTGTTGAGCTGTAAAGGTTGATTGATCTGCTGAAGCTCAAGCGATAGATTGACCTGCCGGATCGATTACGTCTTTGTTCCAGAAAGCTTTTGCTGGCCTGGATCTGTATATCAATGGAGATGCCGTATGCTGAAGAAAACCACCCTCTCTGTCGCCCTCTCTCTGCTTTGGTCTTTGTCTGCCGGCACTATCGCGGCAGAAGAGGTTGCTGAACCTGCATCTACAGTGGGCGAGATGTCGCAGGTGCAAACGAATGCCACGGCTGATGATGCGAGTGAGGCAGCTGTAACTCCGCCGGTGACCGACAATTGGGAAGCGCGTTGGGAAGCGCGGACGAAGCGTTATGAAATGTTGCGCAAACGTGCGCTGGAGTCTGGTGTGATGCTGCCGAATCGGCCGCCTTGGGAAGAGCATCGGGGCATGATGCCGGAGTGGACCTCCATGGAAGAGCGCATGCAACGCATGGAGAAGCTACGCGATATGTCTCCTGAAGAGCGGGATGCATACCGCAATGAGCGTTACCAGGAGATGCGAGAGCGTGCCGCAGCTATGGGGCGAGAGATGCCAGAGACACCACCCTGGAAGGCAAGAGAAGATGCGTGGGCTGCCGCAGAGGCGGAGTGGAAAAAGCATCAGGAGGTCATTGATGGGATGACCCCGGAACAGCAGGCGGCCTGCCGTGCCATGAAACGCCGTCACATGCGAGGTGGCCGGGGCGGTTGGGGGCCTATGATGCATGGGCCCGGCATGGGGCGTGGCAATCCGCAGGGTTTTGGGCCGGGGCCGTATGGCGCCATAAACAATTTCTGGAGCCCTGACTACTGACTTGACAGCACCCGGGTACGCCCGGGTGACCCGCTCTATTTCTGGGCTTTTTTCGCCAGGAATGCGGCCTCGCCTTTTTGCAGATACTTCCATGGCAGAGGCAGCAGCGAAGGCACCTTTGCACAATAGCTTCGATAAACATCACCATGAAAGGCGATGAGCTTCTGCTCCTCCAGTCTGGATCCCAGCACAAAGTAGAGTGTTATCAGGATCGCTGAGAGCAGATAGGCGCCATTCATCGACTGGGACCACACAATCACCAGCCCAAGGCTGTACCAGGGATGCCGAACAAAGCGGTGCAGAGGCGATATCGTGAATGCTTCCTGATCGATCTGAGTGCCGCTTCTCCTGTCCGACAGCTGTCGCAGACCGATGAACTCCTTGCTGTCGTAATAGCGTAGTGACCAGAAAAAACCCGCGATTGCCGCCAGTGATGTGCCGCCACTCAGCCAGCGACCGATGCCCTGCCACTGCCAGAGCATCTCGTCAGACCAGCTGTAGAGTAGCGCCAGTGGTGGAATTAGCAGCAGCACTGCCAGCAGGTTGAAGAGTAGCCGATACCAGGCTGCCAAGGCGGGCCAGCTGCCGATTACCCTCTGTTTGAAGCCAAGTGAGGCGAACAGGGAGTGCAGTGCAAAATAGGCCAACCAGGCCAGCGCAAGCATGGTGAGGTGTTCCGTTGGCTGCATTGCGCTACCGGGTGTTGCCTAGTCTGGCTAAATGAGATGCGGTAGTGCAGCTATCCAACAAACTTGCCGCTTTGCAGGCGTTGTGCCTCCATCAATTCCAGTTCTCGGGAGCCGGAGATGACGATCTCGTGGTCCGGCACAAAGTCGAGTTCCGGATCGAGCCGCTGATAAGGCACAGCGTTGAGGATCACCTTCATGGCGTTGATGCGGGCTTGGTGCTTGTCGTTGGAGCGGATGATGGTCCAGGGTGCGTGAGTGGTGTTGGTGCGGCGCAGCATCTCATACTTCTGATTGGTGAAGTCATCCCAACGATCCTGCGCCTGTACGTCGATCTCAGAAAGCTTCCACTGCCGTAAAGGATCGCTCTTGCGCCGTTCAAAACGCCGCGCCTGCTCCTCCTTGGTGACCGAAAAATAGAGCTTGACCAGGATCGTACCCTGGCGCACCAGATCCTTCTCAAAACCGGGGCAGCCGATCATGAAATGTTCGTACTCTTCTTGGGTGCAGAAGCCAAAGATTGGCTCCACTACGGCGCGGTTGTACCAACTGCGATCGAACAGTACCACCTCGCCGCCGGATGGACATTCGCGCACATACTTCTGGAAGAACCATTGGGTACGCTGCTCTTCGGTGGGTTTGCCCAGCGCCACCACTCGGTAGTGTTTTTCGTTCATATAACGGGTGACGCGGCGGATGGTACCGCCCTTGCCGGCGGCATCGCGTCCCTCGAAGAGGATGATCATGCGGGTGCCGGTCCGCTCCAGATACTGTTGCATCTGTATCAGTTCAGCCTGATAGGGTTTGAGCGCCTCCTCCCGTTCGAAGCGCCGAATCGCCTTTTTCTGATTCTTCTTCTGCCTGGCTACCTCGTCCCGTAACTGCTTCTGTTCATGCAGGAGTTCTGAAAGCCTGATCGGTTGATCATTGTAGAGGACAAACTCGGGATTCTGGATTTCATCATACATGATACTGCTCCTGCTCAGGGACGATACGTGGGCGCGTAAACTAGGGCGACCCAAACGATTAAGTATAGCCTTTTTTTATTTGTACCCCAGTGTCGATAGCTGAGATTAGACTCGATACGCCGATTCAATCTGCTCCCGGGTCAGCACGCCGAGAATCCGCTGGCCGCCCCCTTTTTTACGTCGCGCGACATAGAGTGCCTCGGCGCCGCTTGAGTCGAGCCGTTCCACCGCCTCCTGCAGGGTTGCCTGCAGGGAGATATCGGCGAGCTGCAGGCGGCGCGCGGGAATCTCCATCAGATCGATCTCCTCCTCCATGGCCTCTTCGGCATAACGGGCCAGATCAGCGGCGTAGATCAGATCGGAGGGGGTTCCGTCGGTCTCAACAAGAAACCACTCGGGTGCTTCTGCCAAGAGGGAGATCAGTGCCTCGCGATGATTTCGGGAGCGGCAGTGGACCAGCTTCTGGCTCATTACCGATGCGACACCGATGCGGCGCAGGGATTGCATCACTGGATCGGTGCGGTAGTTGAGGCCGCTCGATTCAAGGATCGCAATGAACAGAGATTTCTTCTGAAATATTTCACCACTGGTAAGACCGGCAATGACGATGGCGAGCATGCCAGGCATCACCACCTGAGGGCTGTTGGTGAGCTCGATGATCGCGGTTAGCGCCGCCAGCGGCGCCTGCAGGCTGGCGCCCATCATCGCCCCCATGCCGATCAGGGCATAGAAACCGGGGTCTGCGGTTGGAGTATTGAACAAAAGTGTCGGCAGCTCGGCAACAATCCCACCGATCGCCGCGCCGATGAAGAGTGCAGGGCCGATGATGCCGCCGGGGATACCCATGCCAATGCTGGCGGAGGTGGCAAAAATCTTGGCCAGTACCAACAGGATTAGCAGCTCCATGCCCAGTTCGCCGAGTAGGATGCTCTGTGCCGTGTCGTAGCCAATACCGAGGACCTGTGGCAGAAACAGGCCGATGCCGCCAACCAGGGCCCCGGCAGTGGTGGTTCTGACCCAGAAGGGCCAGGGTTTGCTGATCGCCGATGTTTTCTGTACCAGCTGAATAAACAGGGCCGAGGCGCTGCCGGCAACAATGCCGAGCAACGCCACCACGCCCAGCTCGCCAATCGAACTGAGCTGGAAATGCGGCATGGAGAAGGCACTGTCGCTGCCAAGAAAATAGACCGCCACGCCATTGGCGCCCACCGCCGCAAGGATGATCGGGATAAAGCTGCTCGGTGTGTACTCCATCATCACCACCTCGAGTGCGAAGATCACACCGGCCAGAGGGGTGTTAAAAGAGGCCGCGATGCCGGCGGCGGTGCCGCAGCCCACCATGGTACGGATGCTATTGTTGGGCAGAGAGAAGTGCTGGCCGAGCAGTGAACCGGCTGCTGCGCCAAGGAATACATGCGGTCCCTCCCGCCCTACCGAGTGGCCGGAACCGATGGCAACCGCGGCACCAAAGAACTGCAGCAGAAACTCTCGCAGCCCCAGGTGTCCCTGATGATAGGCGAGACGCTCGATCAGCCGGGCGATCCCCAACACGTGTAAGCCGCGGGCAAAGTGGTGGAAGATCAAACCGATCAGCAGTCCGCCCGCCACCGGCAGCAAAAATCGCAGCAGCGCGGGAAGGCCCTCATAGTTTTCCGCCAGATTGCCTGGCAGCAGGCTGCCCTGGGTACTCTCGACAAGTATTCGAAAGACGACGATCACAGCGCCGGCAATGACCCCGGTGATCAGCCCCAGCAATGCTAGCAGGAGCAGCGCATCCGGGCGCGCCAGATGCAGGCGAGTATGGTGGAGCCAGTCGTTGAGCGGTTGTCGCATCTGCTTCTGCATCTCTGATGTATCATGCCGCAGTCAGGCAGCAGTCGGTAGTAACCTTAACGGAGGGGCGGGAAGTTGTCAGCCAAGCAGAAGATGAGATTGAATGATTCGCAGGCCTATCAGACCAGCACAGAAATAGATTTCATGGAGCGGCTGTTGCCGTTGCATGGAGCGCGCGTACTGGAGTTGGGGTGTGGTGCGGCCTGGACGCTTCGAAAACTGGCAGAATGCTATTCCGATTCCCAGTTTATCGGTACCGAAGTGGATGAGATACAACACCAGAAAAATCTTTCGCATGCAACGGTGAACCTCGAGTTTCGCCTCGAGGGTGCGCAGGCGATCAGCGAGCCGGAGCAGAGCATCGATCTGGTCTGCATGCTGAAGTCCCTCCACCATGTGCCGATTCAGCTACAGCTGCCGGCGATGCAGGAGATCCATCGGGTACTCAAGCCGGGTGGCATGGCCTGGATCTGCGAGCCGGTCTACAGTGGCGCGTTCAATGCGATCATGAGCCTGATTCATGATGAAAAGCAAGTTCGTGAACAGGCCTTCGATACACTGCGTCAGGTGGTGCAGAACGGC
Organism: endosymbiont of Ridgeia piscesae; assembly: GCF_001443665.1. Taxonomy (NCBI): domain Bacteria; kingdom Pseudomonadati; phylum Pseudomonadota; class Gammaproteobacteria; species endosymbiont of Ridgeia piscesae. The sequence goes on from NZ_KQ557115.1 coordinate 28,776, forward strand.
CTGTTTGAGCTGCACGCCGAGCACTTCTTCAATGTGCCCGGCAGCTACAGCTGGGCGGAATTCGAGCAGCGCTTCCTCAATGTCACTCACACAAAGATCGACCTCAGTGACGGACGACTTGAGCGGGTGCGGGACGAATTTGCACGCCACCTGGAGGGCGAGCGGGCCGCCTTTCTCAAGCCTCACCGGGTCGATCTGTTGCGCAAACCGCTGGGCTGATTGGTCAGAGATGTCTTGGCTTGCAGCAGTGATACAGATCACCAATAGCGATGGCTGATTGATCTGGGTCAATACTGGATCATTAAAATTTTAGGTATATCTAATATTATTTGCTGATGGCGGCCCTTCTCTGCTATAAATGAGAATCATTATTGTTATTGATGTTTTTTACAATGGTGCTTCTGATGGTTGAGAGAGTGTGTGACAATCAATCGATTAGCCTAGTCTCGCTGCCGGTGGGGGCGCGTGCCAGGATCAAGCGTGTCGAGGGAGGCCGGCAACTGTTGCGTCGCCTGATCAGCCTGGGTCTGCCGTTGGGCGCCGAGATATCGGTATTACAGCAACGTGGGCGGGGTGTCGTGGTGGCAAATGGGGGTATCCGGGTGGCGCTGGGAAGCGGCATCGCCGATAAGCTGATGATGGCGCCTCTGGATGCCGACTGAGAAGGGCTGGAACTGAGCGATGGGCTGTAGTGAATGTGGTGACGGGCGGAGCAAACCCCGCTCTGGGGGCGAGTCTCGGTTGACTATCGCGTTGGCGGGCAATCCCAACTGCGGCAAATCAGCCCTCTTCAACGCCCTGACCGGAATCCGTCAGAAGACCGGCAATTGGCCCGGCGTGACGGTGGATCGTAAAGAGGGGCGCTTCAGTCTCGATGGCGAGGAGGTCAGCGTCATCGACCTGCCAGGCATCTATTCGCTGGACGCCACCACCCTGGATGAACAGGTCACGCGGGACTACCTGCTGTCTGGCGATGCCGACCTGATCGTCAATATCATCGACGCCTCCAACCTGGAGCGTAACCTCTACTTCACCGTGCAGATGCTCGAGATGGGCGTGCCGGTGCTGATTGCGCTCAACATGATGGATGTGGCGCGCAAGCGCGGTATCTGCATCGATACCGAAAAGTTGAGTGAAGAGACCGGCTGCCCAGTGATACCGATCGTTGCGGTCAGCGGTGAAGGTCTGGAGCAGCTCAAGCAGGGGGTGACACAGCTACGCCGGGGCGAGCTGAGTGGTGGTTTTGCGCTGGCTCATGATGAGGCAGTGGAGCAGGCGCTGAGTGATCTTGATCCCCTGATGCACGGCCAACATAAGACCGCCAAGCGGCGCTGGCTGCTGCTGAAGATGCTGGAAGGAGACAGCTTCGCCCTCGATCAGGCGGATGATGCACTGAAACAAAAAGTCGCCGAATGGCAGCAGGCGATTGAGCAGCGCGCCGGTGAAGAGACCGACATCCATATTGCCGACAGCCGTTACGGTCATGCCCACGCACTGTCGCAGACGGTATTGAAGGAGCAAGGGCGGGTCGGCAAGACTCTGAGTGATCGCATCGACCGGGTCGTTTTGAGCCGCATCCTGGGCATCCCGGTTTTTCTTGCGGTGATGTACCTGATGTTCCTCTTCGCGATCAACATCGGCGGGGCCTTTATCGATTTCTTCGATGGCATTGCCGGTGCCATCTTCGTCGATGGCCTGGGCCACTGGTTGAGCCAGCTCGGGCTGCCCGAGTGGCTGGTGGTGGTGCTCGCCGATGGCGCTGGCGGCGGCATCCAAGTGGTGGCAACCTTTATTCCGATCATCGCCGCCCTCTACCTGTTCCTTTCGGTGGTGGAGGATACCGGCTACATGGCGCGCGCTGCGTTTGTCATGGATCGTTTCATGCGTTCCATCGGCCTGCCGGGCAAGGCCTTTGTGCCGCTAATCGTCGGCTTTGGCTGCAATGTGCCGGCGGTGATGGCAACCCGCACCCTGGAGAACGAGCGCGAGCGCAAGCTCACCATCCTGATGAATCCCTTCATGTCCTGTGGCGCACGGCTACCGGTCTATGTGCTGTTCGCCACCGCCTTTTTCCCGGCCAACGGCCAGAATCTGGTGTTCGGCCTCTATCTGATCGGCATAGTTGTTGCGATTCTCACCGGTCTGATCATGAAGAAGACCCTGCTCTCCGGTGAGAGCACTGGCTTTATGATGGAGTTGCCCCCCTACCATCTGCCGACCCTCAAGGGTGTGGCGCTCCGCACCTGGGATCGGGTACGTCTCTTCATCAAAGAGGCGGGGCGGGTGATTGTGCTGATGGTGCTGGCGATCAATGTGCTCAATTCCCTGGGCACCGATGGTTCATTTGGCAACGAGGATAGTGAGCACTCTGCCCTCTCAGCAGTCAGCAAGACGCTCACCCCGCTGTTTTCACCAATGGGGATCGAACAGGAGAACTGGCCCGCCACGGTGGGTATATTCACCGGCGTGCTGGCGAAGGAGGCGGTGGTGGGCACCCTCGACTCGATCTACACTAGCCTGGCTCGGCAGGAGGCGGGGGATACTGGCGGCGGGGAGCCGTTCGACTTCTGGGCGGCGATCGCTGAGGCCGCCGCCACAGTGCCGGAGAACCTGGGCGAGGTAAAGAATCAGCTGCTCGATCCGCTCGGCCTGCAAGTGGGCGACCTGAGCGATGCCCGTAGAGCAGCGCAGAAGCAGGAGGTGGAGGTGGATGTATTCGGTGCGATGGCGGCCCGCTTCGATGGCCAGGCTGGAGCCTTCGCCTATCTGCTGTTCATTTTGCTCTACTTTCCCTGCGTGGCGACTATCGGCGCGATCGTGCGCGAGGCGGGCAGTGCCTGGGCCGCCTTTGTTGCGGCCTGGACCACGGGTGTCGCCTATGTCAGTGCCAGCCTCTTCTATCAGATCGCCAGCTATTCGCTGCACCCTGCCAGTTCGACCGCCTGGATCAGCTCACTGTTGTTGCTGGTGGCGATGGTGATTGTCGGTCTGCGGATCTGGGCGCGACGGGATCTGAGGGCGCTGTTGCGGCGGGTACGGGCATGATCCTCGCCGAGATTAAAACCTATCTGAAGCAGCGTCGGCAGGCGAGCCTGGCCGACATTGCGCTGCATTTCGATATTGAGCCGGGTGCGGCGCGTGGCATGCTGGAGCAGTGGATTCGCAAGGGCAAGGTGGAACGGCTTAGCGCGCAGGCGGCCTGCGGTTCGAGCTGCAGCAAGTGTGATCCGGCTACCACTGAGCTCTATCTCTGGAAGGATGCGGCGGATCGGCCGGCCGCCGATCCGATCCGTTTCAATCCAGGTTGCCCTTCACAATGAGGTGCCTGCGTCGCCCGCGGCGCAGCGCTAACGTTTCAGCTTGATTATCAGGGTCTTGATCTGATTCTGTCGCGCCAGCGCCAGGTCGTGATTGAGCGCCTGACGGTTCGGGTAGGGGCGACTGCGCACCCGGTGGTAGGTCTGATTGTTGTTGATGCTGACCCGCTGGATCTCTGCCTCGATGCCGATCAGCGCCAGTCGTGCTTTCATCCGGTCGGCGTCGGCGAACTTGCGAAATGAACCCATCTGCAGGATGTAGGCGCTTTTGTCTTTTGCCACTGGGCGCGTTTCAACATGCGCCTTCTGCACTGGGGGTGGTATGGCCGCAGGTGGTGCGGGCTCCGGAGTGTTGATCTCCTCCTCCGGGATCAACACCTCCATCTCCGGCAGGATGGTGTAGAAATCGAAGTGGGGCTTGGGTGTCTCTGGCGGCTTCGCTGGTGCTGATCTGGGCTCGGCGACCGGTTGCTTGCTAACCCCAGGGATCTGCCCGGCCGCCATCTGCGGACCATACTGCAGCCATACCAGCCCCATCACGAAGGCGCCACTGATCAGGCCGGAGAAAAACCAGAGTCCACAGCTTCGCTCTGACCTTTTCCGCTCCTTGGGAGTGGCCCGATGCTTGAAGTCCGCCATCGTCTACATGCTCTCTGGAGCCGAGACTCCCAGCAGGTTGAGTCCGTTGCGCAGTACCTGGCGTGCCGCCAGGATTAGCTTGATACGGGCGTCGCGCAGTGCCTCGTCCTCGATCAGGAACTTGTGGGCGTTGTAGTAGGTGTGGAAATCGTTGGCCAGCTCCCGCAGATAGTGGGTCAGTAGGTGAGGCTCCTCGTTGAGAGCCGCCGTCTCCACCACCTCCGGGTAGCGGGAGAGGCTGCTGAGCAGGGCCTGCTCGTGAGCCTCGCTGAGCCGCTCCAGGTTCTCGGTGCCGGCGCTGGGCTCGACTGAGATCTCCTTGTCGGCTGCCTGCTTCAGTACACTGCAGACCCGGGCATGGGCATACTGCACATAGTAGACCGGGTTGTCGCTAGACTGGGACTTGGCCAGATCCAGGTCGAAGTCGAGGTGCTGCTCGCACTTGCGCATTACATAGAAGAAGCGGGCGGCGTCGGCCCCTACCTCTTTGCGCAGCTCGCGCAGGGTGACGAACTCGCCGGAGCGGGTCGACATCTGTACCTTCTCGCCGCCCCGGTAGAGGATGGCGAACTGCACCAGCAGCACGTCGAGCTTGCTGGGGTCGTCCCCCACTGCCTGCATCGCTGCCTTCACTCGCGGCACATAGCCGTGGTGGTCAGCGCCCCAGATATCGATTACCCGCTCGAAGCCGCGCTCCAGCTTGTCCATGTGGTAGGCGATGTCGGAGGCGAAGTAGGTGGTCTGGCCGTTGTCCCGCACCACCACCCGGTCCTTTTCGTCGCCGTAGTCGGTGGATTTGAACCAGAGTGCGCCGTTCTTTTCATAGACGTGACCGGAACCACGCAGGCGCTCGATTGCCTTATTCACTGCGCCGGACTCGGTAAGGCTGCGCTCGGAGTACCACTCGTCGTAGTTGACGCCGAACAGCGAGAGGTCGTCACGGATGTCGTTAAGGATGGTGTTGAGCCCCAGTTCGAAGACGAAGCGGTAGCGGTTGTCGCCCAACAGCTGTTTGGCGCGGGCGATCAGGGCATCGATATGCGTTTCTTTGTCGCCGCCATCGGGTTCGTCGGCGGGGATATCGGCAAACACGTCGTCGGCGCTCTGCTTGTATGTCTCGCCGTGATCCCGGTGCAGGGTGGCTGCGATGTCCCAGACGTAGTCGCCTTTGTAACCATTCGAGGGAAAGGTCAGCCGCTCATCGCAGAGCTCCAGATAGCGCAGCCAGACCGAGGTGCCGAGGATATCCATCTGCCGGCCGGCATCGTTGACATAGTATTCGCGATGTACGTCGAAGCCGACTGCAGCGAGCAGATCCGCTACCACTGAGCCGTAGGCGGCGCCGCGGCCGTGGCCGACGTGTAGTGGGCCGGTTGGGTTGGCGGAGACGAATTCCACCTGCACCCTCTTGCCCTGGCCCAAGTTGCTGCGACCGTAATCCGGTCCCTGCTCCAGGATTGCCGGGACCAGGGCGTGATAGGCGTCGGCGCTGAGGTAAAAGTTAATGAAGCCGGGCCCGGCGATCTCGGTCTTTTCGATCATTGCCGAGGCGGGCAGGGCGGCCATCAGCTTCTCCGCCAGATCCCGGGGCTTACTGCGGGCGGGCTTGGCCAGCACCAGCGCGACGTTGGTGGCGAAGTCGCCATGGCGGGGATCGCGCGCGCGCTCGATGGTGGGGGAGGGCACTGCGTCGGCGGGGATCACGCCATGGTTGGCGAGTTGTGCCAAGGCGGTGGAGACCAACTGCTGGATCTGGTGCTTCATCTTCTTCCTGTTTGTATGAAAGGGGTCGGAGTCGACCCGGGGACGGAGCGGTGGAGGGGGGTGACAGACCTACGTTTTGTCGGCCCCCTCGTGGAGTCGATCACGGCTCCGAACCCTTTGAGATCAAACGATCAATAATAGCAGGAATGAGGTGTGGCGGGGCGACGCAAAATCGGATTGTGGTGGCCGGCGATATTACCGGCCACCGCCGTGTCTCGGTCAAAGTTTGAAATGGTTGGTCAGTTCTTTCAGCTGATCGGTCAGCTGGTGCAGTGTATTCACCTCGGCGTCGACCTGGCAGGCGTTTTTAGCCGAGGTCTGGGACAATTGACTGATCCCGGTGAGGCTCCGGTTGACCGCGCCCACCATCTGGCCCTGCTGTTCGGAGGCGGCAGCGACCTGGGTGTTCAGGCTGTTGATGGTTTCCACCGATTCCGTGATATGGGTCAGGTGATCGGCAACTTCGCCGGCCAGGGCAAGTGTGGCGTCAGCGCTGGAACGGCTCTTGTCCATAGCCTGTACCGTGGCGCCGGTCGTCTCCTGCAGACGGGTAGTCATCTGCTGGATCTCCTCTGTGGACTCCTGGGTGCGGCCGGCCAGGGTCCGCACCTCGTCCGCCACCACTGCAAAACCCCGGCCCTGGTCGCCGGCCCGTGCCGCTTCGATAGCAGCGTTCAGGGCCAGTAGATTGGTCTGTTCGGCAATACTGCGAATGACTGCCAGCACACTACCGATCTCTTTACTGTCGGCCGTCAGTTGGTAGAGTGCTTCGGTCGCTTGCTGAACCTCTTGTGACAATTGTTGCGTTACCTGCATGTTTTTCTGCATCAGATCCTGCCCGGCTCGGGTCGTATTAAGCGTGTCGTCTGTTGCATCGGCGGCGCTGGTAGCACTGCGGGCAATTTCCTGGGTGGCCATGGACATCTGCTCAACTGCATTGGCTACCTGGACCGTTTCCTGTTCCTGTTGTGCCAAGGTGGCGCTGCTGGTCCGGCTGACATCTGCCAACTGCTGCGCGCTGCCGGTAAGCTGGTCGCCGAGAGAGCTGATGTTGCCGACGGTGTGCTGCAGCTTTTCCACAAAGAGATTGAATGCCTGCCCGATGCGAGCCGTTTCGTGTTCACCTTCGGTGTCGAGTCGTTGGCTCAGATCGCCATCACCGGCGGCGATCTCCTGCAATGCGTCGATTACGGCTTCGAGCTTGTTGCCGATGGTGGCGCGATATACCAAGTAGAGGGTGCCGAGCATAACCGTGGCCAGCAGGAGCAGTGTGAGCGTCAGGTAGTTGCTAATGCGGGCGCCGTTGGCGAGTTGCTCGTCGATGGGCATCTCGATCTCGAGCACGCCGCGGACATCGCCTTTGCGCCAGTCGTTTTTCGGGGTGTCCGGATGGGAGTTGTGGCAGGCAACACAGATGTCGGCAACCATGAGATCGGCGATGCCGACCCGGACGAATGTACTGTCGCCCCGCTGTTCGGTGCGTGTGACCGGTGTGTCAGGGGTTTTGATCAAGCGCTCCCAGGCATCCCGTTGGAAGCTATCCAGGGTGCGGCTCTTCCGGTTGGGAAAGGGGAAAGCCGAGTAGAGTTTGATTTGGGTGCCCTGGTCTTTCAGCAGGGCGCTGAGGTCGTGGATCATGGTGGCGGGCAGGGGAATGCTATCGGACTCGCTGTGGTGATTGATGGAGGCATTGAGTCCGCCCTTGCCCACTACCTTTCCGATTACGTTGCGGGTGTAGTAGCTGCGCAGGCTCTTGAACTGGTTGACCATGGTCTTGGCCACCGCCAGGGCTTCCATTTCGGCATTCTGTTTTACCAATATCGGGGTGTACCAAGTGATCAGTGCCAGTCCAATGGCGAAGACACCTAGAATCGGAAAAAAGAGTCCCCAAAACAGGCTTTTTCTCATGGCAACGCTCCTCCCCGCCCCACAGGTTTATGCACCTCATACGCTCGGCAGCGGCAGCGAATTCTTAAACTGGTCGGGTGCGAATGGATAAAAAAGGGTGCAGTGAAGCGTCGCCAGTTTGCTGTCCAGACTTGATCAGAGGCTCCCTAAGCTACTCACACCCAGATGAGATGGAAAAAGAAAAGGTGGCCCGCACCTCGCACTGCACCGCCTATTTGCAACAGCGTAGAGTGATCGAGGTGGGTGAGATCGAACAGATCTTCACCCAGCGCTAGGATCTGCAAGAAGAGCCGCGAGGCGATGACGGGCAGATCCATAACGCCAGATGAGGCGGTGGATTTAGGTCCTGAAGTTTGTCGTCAGGGTCTCGAGCCGTTGCGCCACCCCTACCAATCCTGCGCCAGAGCGGGCGGTCTCCTGAGCAATGCGCGCGCTCTGTTCGGCCACCTGATTGATGGAGCTGATGTGTTGGTGGATCTCGTTGGTCGCAATGCTCTGCTGTTCGGCACTGGTGGCGATCTGGTTGTTCATCTCGGTTATCGAGTGGACCGAGTCGGCGATCGCTGTCAGGGATTCGCCGGTGCGGGCGGCCTGATCGACGCTCTGTTCTGCTCTTTCACGGCTCTCTTCCATGACTCGTACTGCCTCGCTGGTGCCGTTCTGCAGTTGTTCGATCATCGCCTGGATCTCGCTGGTGGACTCCTGCGTGCGTCCCGCTAGGGTGCGCACCTCATCTGCCACCACCGCAAAGCCCCGTCCCTGCTCGCCTGCCCGAGCCGCTTCGATAGCGGCATTCAGGGCCAGCAGGTTGGTCTGTTCAGCAATTCCCTTGATCACGTCGAGCACAGAGCCAATATTGCCTGCATCCGTTTCCAGTCGGTGGATTACTGCAGAGGCAGATTCAACTTCGGAGGCGAGTCCACTGATGCATTGGATGGATTTCTCGACAACATTTCTGCCTTCGTCGACGGCACTGTTGGCCTGACGTGCCGCCTCGGCTGCGTTGACGGCGCTGGTCGCAACCTGCTGCACACTGACCGCCATCTGATCCATCGCCTGGGCGACCTGGGCGGTTTTCGCCTGCTGACGTTGCATGCCCTCGCCAGACTCACGGGTGGCTTGAGAGAGTTGGCTAGCAGAGTCAGAGAGTTCGCCGATGGAGCTGTGGACCTGGCTAATCAGATTTCCCATCTGCGTGCGCAACTCGGACGCGGAGGTTGCCAGATCGCCAAACTCGTCGTCACGCGGCTCGATGGTGACGGGGGTGAAGTCGCCACTGGCAAAACGTTGCAGACAGGTAGAGAGCTGCCGGGTTGGTCTGACGACGGTCTGCTGGATGATCAGGAGCATTGCAATCGCGACCATAGCGGTTGTGATTCCAGACAAAATCAGGCTCCAGACCATGGCCGACTCTCCATCCGCCTTGAGCGTCTGGGTCTTGTCCTGTGCGTCGGCTGCGATCAGTTTGGCGGCCTTTGTCAGTCGGTTGGTAGGAGGCCTGTCTACTCCCTTGACCGCCATGTCGCCCGCCTTGGGGTCGAAGCCAGTTGCCTTGAATTGTGCAAGGCCATCTCGATAGGTGGAGCGGAGGGCTTGATGGTCTTCAATAAAGGCCTGGATCAGGCGTTGGGCCTGTGGATTCTGCAGCGATTTGGCGAGCTTGTAGGCGCGTTCGCTGATCTGTTTCTCCAATGCCTCAAAACGGCCCCAGTATTTACTCATGGAGTCGGACTGGTGGCCGCGCAGCAGTACGTTTTTCCACTCCTGCACCTGTTTTTTGAAATCGGACTGCAGAAGCAGTGCCTCACGTTCATTTCTGAACTGCACACTGATGGCGTGATCGTAGGCGTTGAGCACATGTGAAAGGGTAAAAAAACCGTACGTTGTCGCCACTCCGATAAGCATAGCGCCGAGGCTTAGCAACAGGATCATGCGGGTTTTCAGGCTATGGAGATTGAATGGCATCAGGAGGCCCCGTTTTCGCTGGAGATGAAGCAGAAGTTGCCAACCATTGGCGTCTGATGCGGCTTTTTCTTGAGTGGTACCCTTGAATGGTGTTTGAGATGTGCGCTTGGTGGGTGGTCAGAGCATCTCCTGCGGATCCACATCGATCGACCAGCGTACCCGCCTGGCTTCGGGGAGATCGCGGAGCTGCTTTAGCCAGCCGCTCAGCCACCCCTGCAGCAGACGACGCTCGCCCGCCTGGATCAGCAGCTGGGCGCGAGTGCGGCCGGCGCGCCGCTCCATCGGTGCGGGTACCGGCCCCCACAGCTCGATGCCTCGGCTCTGTGCTGCCTGTCGCCCCAGTTCGGCCGCACGCTGTAGAAAAGCGAGCGGCAGCTCGGCCTGATTCGCCTCAGCGCGTAGCAGTGCCTGGTGGCTGAACGGCGGTAGCTGTGCCAGCTGGCGCTCCTGCAGCGCCTCCCGGGCAAACGCGGCATAGCCTTGCTGCACCAGCGTCTGCAGCAGCGGATGGTCCGGGTAACGGGTCTGGATCAACACCCGTCCTGGGTGGTCGCCGCGACCGGCGCGGCCCGCGACCTGGATGATCAGCTGGGCGGTGCGCTCGGGAGCACGATAGTCGGCGCTGAACAGCCCCTGGTCCACATCAATGATCCCGACTAGTGCGACGTTCGGAAAGTGGTGCCCTTTAGCCAACATCTGGGTGCCGATCAGCAACGGATAGTCACCCCGCCGGATCGCCTTGAGATAGTGCTCCAGGCTGCCCTTGCGGCGGGTCGAGTCGCGGTCGATGCGCGCCAGTGCAACCTCGGGAAAACGTCTCTGCAGGAGATCTTCGATGCGCTCTGTGCCCTGCCCCAGTGGGCGTAGCTCACTGCTGCCGCAGTCGGGGCAGTGGGCCGGCTGGCGACGTTGATGACCGCAGTGGTGACACCAGAGCAGGTTGGATGACTTGTGTAGGGTCATGCGGGCATCACAGCGCGGACAATCGGAGATCCAGCCACAGGCATGGCAGGTGATCACCGGGGCGAAGCCACGCCGATTGAGAAACAGCATCGCCTGATTGCCCTGTTCAAGTGTCGCTGCGATCTGCTCGATCAGCTGGGGCGAGAGGCCGGCCTCGAGCCTTATGCGGCTGGTGTCGAGCAGGCGGATCTCGGGCAACTGCGCGCTGCCGGCGCGGGTCGGCAGTGACAGCTGTTGATAGCGTCCCAGCTCGACATTTTGCAGGCTCTCCAGGGAGGGGGTGGCGGATCCCAGCAGCAGCGGACAGTTGTTCTGCTGAGCCCGTACTACGGCCAGATCCCGGGCGGAGTAGCGGAACCCCTCCTGCTGCTTGAGCGAAAGATCGTGCTCCTCGTCGACGATGATCAGGCGCAGCCGGGGCAGCGGGACGAAGATCGCCGAGCGGGTGCCGATGATCAGCTGGCTCTCGCCGAGCCGTGCGGCGTGCCAGCCCTCCTCCCGCTCGCCCTCGGAGAGAGCGGAGTGGAGGCGGGTGATGTGACATCCAAGGCGTTGCTCGAAGCGGCGTGTCAGCTGCGGCGTGAGGCCGATCTCTGGTACCAGCACCAGCACCTGGCCATCCCCGGTGAGCAGCTGTTCGATCAGTTTGAGATAGACCTCTGTCTTGCCGCTGCCGGTGACCCCGTCGAGCAGAAAGGCCTGAAACCCCCCGAAGGCGCTGCTGACCCTCTCCACTGCCTGCTGCTGATAGGAGGTGAGCGTTGGGCCGCTGACTGGAGTGTCTGGCGGCTGCGTGGAGTGTAGGGTGCAGGGTTCGATCCAGGCCTTCTGCTGCAGGCTGCGCAATGCCGAGAGCGTCTCACCGAACTGCCGCTTCAGCTGCTCTCTGCTAAGCCCTGCGGGATGTGTAGCAAACAGCTTCAGCAGTTGCCGCTGACGCGGTGCCCGAGTGAGTGAGTCGGGATCCTGCTGCTCTCCCAGTGCAGAAATTCGCCAACCCTCCGGCCGAGCGCGTTGGATACTGCGGCCGCTGCGCAAGCGGCTTGGCAGGGCGTGAAAGATCACGTCGCCCAATGGGTGCTGGTAGTAGCTGGCGGCCCAGCGCAGCAGCTTGAGATCAGCCTCCAGCAGCAGGGGGCTCTCGTCAAGCTGTTGCAGGGCGGGCTTCAGCCGTGAGTGGTCGACCGCCGATTCGCTGCTGTTCTCAAGCAGGATGGCGCAGCGCTTTTGGCGGCCAAATGGCACCAGAAGACGCACTCCAGGTTGCGCCTGGAAGGGGGCAGGGTCTGGCGGGAGATAGTCGAAGCTCTGATCGAGCGGACCGGGCAGGACGACGCGGAGAAAGCGCTGAGGTTGCATGAGGCGGAGCCTAGCATGGCCTGTTGTTTTTTCGCCAAAAAACCTTGCTACGCTTGAGTGTCGAGAGGACGCTTATCCACACTTCCTGTGGATAAAGTTGTGGATTTTCTCTGTGAAAAACTCCTAAGGTCGCGAAAACAAAGGCTTTCGGGAAATTGCCCGATTATTGGTCAAAAGTGTTAAATCCATAAATATCAATGAGATAGGTCTGCTAATCGCTGTATGCGCCAATCTATTGACAAATGCGAGGCTGTTGTGGAATGGCGTGTGAATAAACACCCTCATCCGATCCTCAAGGCGTATTCGGCTGCGTTCCCTATCTTGTTGTTGTTAGACAACTTATGACCCCTGTGGGAATATGCTTCGCTGCCAGCGAGGAGCACAAAAAGTGCTCCGTGGTGGTTTTTTCATCTTTATCCGCACTTTTGAGGTGATTGATGTCAGCCTGGCAGCAGATTGCAGAACAGATCGCCCAGGTCACAGGTGAAGCCTTTGATCCGCTGCCGCCGAATGGTATCGGCGGAGGCTGTATCAACACTACGCAACGGCTACGCGATAGCGAGCGCAGCTTTTTTCTCAAACTCAATAGCGCCTCCCTGATCGCCATGTTCGAGGCGGAGGCTGATGGTCTGCAGGCGCTGGCAGCCAGCGGTACGCTTCGGGTGCCGCGCCCGATCTGTCACGGCGTCGCGTCCGGGCAGGCTTATCTGGTGTTGGAATATATCGAGATGGGCCATGCCGGCGGCAGTAGTGCCGCCCTAGCCGGGCGTCAGCTGGCGCAGATGCATCGCTGCAGCGATGCCCGCTTCGGCTGGATCAGGGACAACACCATCGGCTCCACCCCGCAGCAGAATGCCCCGCACCACGACTGGATCCATTTCTGGCGGGCGCAGCGCCTCGGCTTTCAACTTCAGCTGGCGGAGCAGAACGGCTACGGTTGGGTCCTGCAGCCGCTGGGCGAGCGTCTGCTGGAGCAGTTTCCGGCGCTGATCGAGCATGCCCCGGTCCCCTCGCTGCTGCATGGCGACCTGTGGGGCGGCAACCTCGCCTACGATCAGGCAGGTAATCCGGTGATCTTCGATCCAGCGGTCTACTACGGTGATCGTGAGGCGGATCTGGCGATGACCGAGCTGTTTGGCGGGTTCAGCCTGGATTTCTACGCCGCCTATCAGGAGGCCTGGCCCCTCGATCCAGGCTATCCGGTGCGCAAGCGCCTCTACAACCTCTACCACATCCTCAACCATCTCAACATGTTTGGTGGCGGTTATCTGGGACAGGCGGCGGGGATGATGGAGGGCCTGCTGGCTGAGATCGGCTAGCCCCAAAGTTGCGTCTGGTGCCGGCAGCGTCCCTGCTATTTCAAGGTTTCGGGGCGGAAAATGGATAAAAACCCCGGATCAAAGCGAGCAACTCCAATAGAATAGGGCCCGCCATGAATATTTATCTGATTGCTGTGGGTAACCGCATGCCCCGTTGGGTGGATGAGGGTTACCAGGAGTATGCTCGCCGCCTGCCGGGCGAGTGTGCGCTCAAACTGGTAGAGATCGCCCCAGGCCACCGCGGCAAGGGGGCGGATATTCGCCGCACCTTGAGAGATGAGGGTGAGCGCATGCTGAAGGCGATCCCCAAGGGGTGCAGGGTAGTGGCGTTGGAAGTGGGGGGGCGCAGCTGGAGCACCGAGGCGCTGTCGCAGCAGATGGAGAGTTGGATGGCCGATGGCCGGGATCTGGCGCTGCTGGTGGGTGGTCCGGAGGGGTTGGCGCCGGCGTGTCAGGCGTGTGCCGAGCAACGCTGGTCGCTCTCCGCCCTGACCCTGCCCCATCCGTTGGTGCGGGTGCTGCTGGCAGAGCAGCTCTACCGCGGCTGGAGCCTGTTGCGCAACCACCCCTACCACCGGGCTTGATTAGGGCCTGTCCACACTAAGAAAATCGTCGCGTTGCCGCCTGAAATCAGGCCAGGCAAGGCGCAAGGAGAGAAGTTTAGTGAGACTAAATAAGCGACGAGCAATGCCTGGCCTGATTTCAGGCACAATCCGAAGGGACGGGGCCATTTTTCCGCAATCCGGCATTACCGCTCATTTGTGCAGACTAACCACACGGCATTCGCGGTGCTTTGTCTTGCGAAAAAATGGCCACCGTCGCGGTGATTTTCTTAGTGTGAATAGGCCCTAGGATGGCGGCAGCGCAGATCATTCTCGCCTCCCGCTCACCACGGCGCGCGGAACTGCTGCGGCAGATCGGCGTCGATTTTGAACAGATCGATGTGGAGGTCGACGAGACACCGTTGGCCGGCGAGGCCCCGCAAGCGTATGTGTTGCGTCTGGCGCGGCAGAAGGCGGCTGCGGCGCGCCGCGCCCAGGGCCAGCAGCTGGAGCTGCCGGTATTGGCCGCCGACACGGCAGTGATCGTCGATGGGCAGATCCTTGGCAAGCCGACTGACCGGGCCGATGGCATCGCCATGTTGCAGCAGCTCTCGGCGCGCAGTCACCTGGTCCTCAGCGGAGTGGCGTTGGCCGATGCGCGGGGCGAACAGGCGATGCTCAGCCAGAGCCGGGTGACCTTCCGCGCGTTGGCGTTGTCAGAGATTGAGGCCTATTGGGAGACCGGCGAGCCGCTGGACAAGGCCGGGGCCTACGGGATCCAGGGCCTGGCCGCACTGTTTATCACCGAGCTGCAGGGTAGCTACTCCGGGGTGATGGGGCTACCGCTCCACGAGACCGGTGAGCTGCTGCGGCAAGCAGCGCTGCCTCTGTTGGGCAACAATAATAGTAACGGGTAGTGTCTGAATATGAGTGAAGAGATCCTGATCAATGTGACGCCCCCTGAGACCCGCGTGGCGGTGATCGAAAACGGCGTGGTGCAGGAAATCATCATCGAGCGCACCGGCAATCGGGGGTTGGTCGGCAACATCTATAAAGGCAAGGTGTGCCGAGTGCTGCCGGGCATGCAGGCGGCGTTTGTTGATATCGGCCTAGAGCGCGCCGCCTTTCTGCACGCCTCCGACATTAACCATGCCAATGGTGGCAGAGGCAATGGTAACGGCGAGTCGCGTTATGAGTCGATCAGCGAGCTGCTGCGGGAGGGGCAGCCGGTCATCGTGCAGGTGCTAAAGGACCCACTTGGTACCAAGGGCGCGCGCCTCACCACCAACATCTCGATCCCATCCCGCTATCTGGTCTTCATGCCCTCACTGGGCACTGTTGGCATCTCACAGAAGATCGAGGATGAGGCGGAGCGCGCCCGCTTGCGCGAGCAGCTCAGCGCCTTGCCGGACGAGGAACGGGTCGGCGGCTTCATTGCCCGCACCGCAGCGGAGGGGGCTTCCAGCGAGGCGTTGCAGGCCGACATGCGTTTTCTCTCGCGGCTGTGGGCCTCGATCCAGGAGCGGGTGCGCAACGCCCAGGGCGTCGAACTGGTGCATGAGGATCTGCCGCTGGCGCTGCGCTCGCTGCGTGATCTGGTCGGGCCCGATGTGGAGAAGGTGCGCATCGACTCCCGCTCGACGCACGGCAAGGCGATCGAGTTTGTGCAGCAGTTCATCCCAGAGATCAAGCGGCAGGTCGAATACTATCCCGGCGAGCGCCCGGTGTTCGAGCTCTACGGCGTGGAGGATGAGATCCAGAAGGCGCTGGAGCGTAAGGTGCAGCTCAAGTCGGGCGGGCATCTAGTGATCGACCAGACCGAGGCGATGACCACCATCGACGTCAATACCGGCGCCTTTGTCGGCCATCGCAACCTCGAGGAGACCATCTTCAAGACCAACCTGGAGGCGGCCCAGGCGATCTGCCGCCAGCTACGGCTGCGCAACTTGGGCGGCATCATCATCATCGACTTTATCGACATGACCGACCCGGAGCATCGCCGTCAGGTACTGCGGGCGTTGGAACGCTGCCTCTCCCACGATCATGCGCGTACCCACATCACCGAGGTCTCCTCCCTGGGGCTGGTGGAGATGACCCGTAAGCGCACCCGTGAGTCCCTCGAGCACATCCTCTGCCAGCCCTGCCCCTGCTGTGCCGGACGTGGTTCGACCAAGACCGCGGAGACGATCTGTTACGAGATCTTTCGCGAGATTCTGCGCGAGGCGCGGCAGTTCGATGTGGAGTCGCTACTGGTGCTCGCCTCTCAGGAGGTGATCGACCGGCTGCTCGACGAGGAGGCGAGCCATCTGGCGGAGCTGGAGCAGTTCATTGGACGACCGATCAGACTACAGGCGGAAGTACTCTATGGCCAGGAACACTTCGATGTGGTCCTGATCTGACGCCTGTGCGATGTCCAAGCGCCTAAAAATCCTCGCCTCTCCCATCTCTTATCTCGGCTGCAGCGTGATCATCGCGCTGGCGATCCTGCTTAGTCTGCTGCGCCTGATCCTGCCGCAGCTCGACCTGGAGCCCCTACGGGAGGATATCCAGGTGCTGGTGAGTGAGACGGCCGGGGTGCCGGTGCAGTTCGAGCAGGTCAACGTGAAGATCCTTGGTCCCCATCTTGCACTGGTTCTCAGGCAGGTCGATCTGATGGATGAGCAGGGGCGCGAGACCCTGCTGCGGGTTGGTGAGGTGCGGGTCGACCTCGATCTGGTCGGCAGTCTGCTGGCAGGTGAGATACGCCTCGGCCATGTGGAGCTGCGCGACACCCGCCTGCTGCTGGTGGAGCGATCGGATGGCCGGATTGAGCTGCAGGGTGGGCTCACATCTTCGGCGTCTGGGCAGGGCGATCTGAGGTTGCCGTTTCTGCGCCACAGCAGCCTGCGCCTGCTGGAGTCAGAATTCTACTGGGTCAAGGAGAGCGGTTCAGTCCCGCCGCTGCGCATCTACGATATCGATATGGAGCTGCGTAACCGGGGCAGGGAGCACCAGTTCATCCTCAGGGCCGGGCTCGATAGCAAGAGCCAGGGTGAGATCCGCCTGATCGCCGATCTGCATGAGCGGGGCGGAAAGCAGCTCCTCCTGGATGGCCAGATCTACCTGTTAGCAGAGGGGTTGAACTTGGCGCATCTGCCGGCTGCGCTGCAGCCGGCTGGTCACCAGGTGGGGGATGGGGCGCTGCGACTGCAGTTGTGGGGCGATGTGGAGCAGAGCCGGCTGCAGCAGGTGACGGGTGACTGGGAGCTGCGGGATCTGCTGATCTCCGGAGGAGAGCCAATTCAGCATCTGGGGCTGGAAAACCTCTCGGCCAAAATCGACTGGCGGAAGTTGCCGCAGGGCTGGCGCCTCGACCTGAATCATTTGACCCTGGTGCGCAACAGTCGGCTCTGGCCGCCGGGTCGGTATAGTCTTGAGTGGGTACGCGACCGGCAAGCGGTGCGATTGCGCGCCGGAGCCGACTATCTCTCTGTAAAAGATGTGTCGGAGTTTGCTGCGCTGTTTCTGGCGCCCGATGCCGAGGCATTCAAGGTGCTGCTTGGGCTCTCTCCACAGGGTGATATGAGCCGCTTCCGCTTTGCGCTGGACCTGCCCGATCAGGGCCCACCACGTTGGCAGACCCGAGGCCGCCTGACTAGCTACAGACATACTGCCTGGCAGCAGATACCGGGGCTGGAGGGGCTGCGGCTGGAGTTCGCTGGTGGTGACCAAGGTGGCAGGGTGTGGCTGGAGTCGGACCAGTTTAGCGCCGATTTCGGTGACCTGTTCCGCACCCCGCTGCAGGCGAGCCGACTCAAGGGCGAACTGGAATGGCACCTCCGCCCCGGTGAGATGCTGCGCCTCAGCAGCTCCCATCTTTACATGAAAACCCCTCATGTTGAGACACTCTCTCGACTCGATATTCAGGTGCCCTTGGCGGGCGGTGTGCCGCTGCTCGATATGCAGACCGACTTCTGGAATGGTGATGGGGCGGAGAAGAGTCGCTACCTGCCGACCCGGATCATGCCGCCGGAACTGACCGACTGGCTCGACCGGGCCATCGTCGGCGGTCAGGTGACTGCCGGCTCGTTTCTGCTCTATGGGCCGCTCGATCGCTTCCCTTTTACCGGCCAGGAGGGGCGCTTCGAGGTGCTGTTCGGTGTTGAACAGGCGGTGCTGGACTATATGCCGGAGTGGCCGCGCATCGAAGAGGCCACTGCCGAGGTCCACTTCCTCAACAATAGCCTGAAGATTCGACTCTATGAGGGGCGTCTGCTCGACAGCCAGCTCACCACCGGCCGGGTGGTGATCGATGAGCTGGATCGGGCCGACGAGGTGCAGATTCGCGTGAGCCTGGAGGGGCCCTTCAACGATGCCGCCAGGGTGTTGGGCGAAACTCCTCTGAAGGCTCATTTCGAGCGATTTCTCAAGCAGCTGAAGCTGGGCGGAGAGTGTCGTTTGAGCCTCAATTTCAACGTGCCGCTGCTGGAGAGCAAACCGTTTCGTTTCAACGGCGTGGTCGATCTGGAAAACGCCAGGCTGGGTGTGGAACAGTGGGATCTGGCGCTGGAGTCGGTCGAGGGGCGCCTGGTCATCGATCAGCACAAGCTACAGGGGCAGGATATCCAGGCGCGGCTGTTTGGCGAGTCGGTACAGGTCAACGTGTTGCCACAGACGGATGCAGATGGGCCGCGCAGCCGTGTCGAGATCGCCCTGCCACTGCGGGTGGAACAATTGCAACGACAGTTTCCGCAGCTGGCGGACTACCCACTCACAGGTAGCAGCGAGGCTCGTCTGGTGCTCGATATCGCCCACGCCGAGGCTGCCGAAACGCCACTGCGCCTGTCGCTTGAGTCGGAACTGCGAGGCCTGGCTGTCGATCAGCCGCAGCCGCTGGGTAAGCAGGCTGGAGAGCGTCGCCCGCTCAAGTTGTTGTTTGAGTTTCAGGCCGATGAACGGTTTGAACTGCAGGCGGAGTATGGTCCCAAACTGAAGGCGCATCTGGCGGGGCGGGCGGAGGGGCGGATCGAGCGCGGCGAGATCGTCGTGGGTGGTGCAGCGCCACGCCTGCCAGCACAGCCGGGGCTGCAGGTGCGAGGCCAGCTCAACGAGCTTGATCTCGATCAGTGGGTGCGGCAACTGTCGTCCCACTGGCAGAGTCCTGGGCATCAGGAAGGCCTGCTCGAATCCCTCGACCTGCAGGTCGAGCAGCTCAAGCTGGCGGGGGTCGAACAGCGCGATGCCCATCTGCAGATCACACAGATGGATGATGCCTGGTGGTTGCAGCTGCAGTCGGACAAGATGGATGGCGGCCTGCGCATCCCAACGGTGCTTGAGAGCGAGCCACTGTATGGGCGATTCAAGCTGTGGAGCCTCGAGACCTCGCACTGGTTTGCTGATGAGCCGGAGGCAGAGCAGGTGTCGGTGGTGCCCTCTGCAGTGGTTGACCCGCGACAATTGCCGGGGCTCAATCTGGAGGTGGAGCAGCTGCAGATCAACGGACGAGCGTTTGGTCGGGTAGAGATGAAGTGGAGTAAGACCCCGGATGGGCTGCAGCTTGATCGCTTTGCGCTGAACGGTGAGCGCCTGGAACTGCTCGCCACCGGCCACTGGTCGAGACGCGGCAGCGGAGACAGCAGCGCCTATCAGGTGACGGGGAATGCCGCCAATTTGGGGCAGCTGCTATCGGATCTGGGGATCAGTGCCACCATCGAGAAAGCCTCGCTGGCACTGCAGGCCAATCTGTGGGCAGAACGGTCACCGCTGGACCTTTCGTTGGCGGATCTGGAGGGTGAGTTTTCCCTGAATGTGGGACCAGGCTCGGTGCCTGATGTGGACCCTGGCATGGGAGGGGTGATTGTGCTGTTCAGTCTGCGCGGCCTGATCAACCGTCTGACTCTCGATTTCAGTGACATCACACCTGGGGGCTTTATCTTCGAGGGTATCAGCGGCCAGTTCGATCTGAAACAGGGCAATGCCTATACTGAAAACCTGCGGCTGGAGAGCCCGGTGGCGCGTATCGACATCAGCGGTCGTACCGGATTGAAGGCACAGGACTATGAGCAGCTGGTGAGGGTCACGCCGCGGGTCAGTTCGACCCTGCCGCTGTTCGGGGCGCTGGCACTCAATCCGTCGGTGGGGATCGCCCTGATGATTGCGCAGCCGCTGATCGGCGAGGGGGTCGACAGGATTGCCCGGGTGGAGTACCGGGTCAGCGGCAGCTGGGACAAGCCTCGTTTCGAGAAGATCGAACGTACTCCGGTAGCGGAATTTGATGAGACAGAGCTGCCATAGGGGGCCGGTAGCCTCTAATCTGCCATCGGTCTGGGCCTGTGCTGGTTCGCCTCAAGCCAATGATGCTATCCTGCGAGCTTTTCGGGGAGACCCGCAACATGACCAGAGATAATCTGGTCTGCCGGCCCGGCCACTGGACAACCGCCTGTCTGCCGGGGCACGGCAGGAGAGAGCGTTTCACAGGTAGTTTATGAGTCAGAACAGAAGCAAGATCGCCGCCATCCAGATGGCAACCAGCCCAAATGTCAGCGCCAACCTGCTGGAGGCTGAGCGCCTGATCGCAGAGGCGGCAGAGAGTGGTGCCGGTCTGGTTGTGTTGCCGGAGAACTTTGCCTTCATGGGCGAGCACGACCGGGATATGTGCACCCTTGCTGAGGCGCAGGGTGACGGTCCACTGCAGGAATTTCTCAGCCAGATGGCGAGCCGCTATGGGGTCTGGATCGTCGGCGGCACCATCCCGATGCGCGCTGAGGTGGCCTCCAAGGTGCGCGCCGCCTGTATCGTCTTCAACAGCGCGGGCCAGCAGGTGGCGCGCTACGATAAGATTCACCTGTTTGATGTGGACCTGCTGGAGGCAGACGAGCACTATCAGGAGTCGGCCACCATTGAGGCCGGTGAGCGGGCGGTGGTGGTAGATAGCCCATTTGGCCGGCTCGGCGTGGCGGTCTGCTACGACCTGCGCTTTCCCGAACTGTTCCGCCGTCTGCTTGAACTGGGGGCGGAGGTATTTGTCATCCCCTCCGCCTTCACCGCGATCACCGGCAAGGCCCACTGGCAGACCCTGGTGCGCGCCCGCGCCATCGAAAACCTCGCATTTGTAGTAGCCGCGGCCCAGGGCGGATACCATGTAAATGGCCGAGAGACCCACGGCCACAGCATGATCGTCGATCCCTGGGGCACGATTCTGGCCCAGGTGCCGCGCGGCACCGGCTCGGTGAGCTGCGTGCTCGACCGGGACTATCAGGATACAATCCGCCGCAGCTTTCCGACCATCAAACACCGTCGCGACGAGATCGTTTGAGCTGCCGCCCCACCTCTCTCTTTCACTACAGCTTGAGTGCCTCGGCGATGCGTCGCAGGCCGTTGGAGAAGCATGTCTGAACTGATTCAAATCGCCAACCAGTCGATCCTCGAACCTGCCGGCCTAGCCGAGCGGGATCTCGAACGGATGCTGGCAGAGCTGAACGGCAGCGGCGTGGATGCCGCTGACATCTACTTTCAGTCGAGCCGACTGGAGTCCTGGGTGCTGGAGGATGGGCTGATCAAGGAGGGCGCCCACAACATCTCCCAGGGTGCCGGCATCCGCGCCATCAGCGGTGAGAAGACCGGCTTTGCCTACTCCGATGAGCTGCAGTTTCCGGCTCTGATTAATGCCGCCAAGGCGGCCCGGGCGATCGTGCGCAGCGGCACCGAGGGCTCAGTGAAGGTCAGCAGTGTGCCGGGGTCGCGACAGCTCTATGCGCCGATCAATCCGCTGCCGAGCCTCAGCGAGGCAGAGAAGATCGAGCTGCTGCGGCGGGTCGATGCCGAGGCGAGGAAGCAGGATCCGCGAGTCAAGCAGGTGATCGTCAGCCTGGTGGGGGCCCACGACGTGGTGATGGTGGCCGATCTCGAGGGTCGCCTGAACGCAGACGTACGGCCGCTGGTTAGGCTCAACGTGCACGTCATCGTCGAGCAGGGCGAGCGTCGCGAGCAGGGCTCCAGCGGTGGCGGCGCCCGCGGTAGCTTTCAGTTCCTGCTCGATGAGGAGCGCGCGCTTGGTTACGCTCGTGAGGCGGTGCGCCAGGCGCTGGTTAACCTGGAGGCGGTGGCCGCGCCGGCCGGCGTCCTGCCGGTGGTGCTCGGTCCTGGCTGGCCCGGGGTGTTGCTGCACGAGGCAGTGGGCCACGGTCTGGAGGGGGATTTCAATCGCAAGGGCACCTCCGCCTTCAGCGGTCGACTTGGCGAACAGGTCGCCTCCAGCTGTTGCACGGTTGTGGACGATGGCACCCTGCCGGGGCGGCGCGGCTCGCTCTCCATCGACGACGAGGGGGTGGAGAGCCAGGACACGGTGCTGATCGAAAACGGTATCCTCAAGGGCTATATGCAGGATCGCCACAACGCCCGCCTGATGGGGGTGGAATCGACCGGCAACGGCCGACGCGAATCCTACGCCCATCTGCCGATGCCGCGCATGACCAACACCTATATGCTGCCTGGTGAGCACGATCCGCAGGAGATCATCGCCTCGGTGGAGCGGGGGCTGTATGCGGTCAACTTCGGTGGTGGCCAGGTGGACATCACCTCAGGGCGCTTTGTGTTCTCCGCCAGCGAGGCCTACCTGATCGAAAACGGCAAGGTGACCGCGCCAGTGAAGGGCGCCACCCTGATCGGCAATGGCCCGGAGGCGATGACTCGGATCAGCATGGTCGGCAACGACCTAGAGCTCGATCCAGGCATCGGAGTCTGCGGCAAAGAGGGGCAGAGTGTGCCGGTGGGCGTTGGCCAGCCGACCCTCAAGCTGGATGAGCTGACCGTGGGCGGGACCGGTACCTGAATGCAGTGCCAGCACTTGCCGATCCTATCGAAACAGACAGAATCAGATCTAAGCAGATGAATGATATTGAACAACGTCAGCAGCGCCTGGAAGCCACCGTCCAGGAGGTATTGGCCGAGGCCAAACGCCAGGGGGCCAGCGCCGCCGAGGCGGGTGTCAGCAGCGACGCGGGGCTCTCCCTGACGGTGCGCCTGGGTGAGCCGGAGACCATCGAGCACACCCGCGACAACGGCATGGGGGTGACCGTCTATTTCGGCCAGCGCAAGGGCTCCGCCAGTACCTCGGACATGAGCCCGGCGGCACTGCGCGAGACGGTCAGTGCCGCCTGCAACTTCGCCCGCTACACCTCGAAGGATGAGTGCGCCGGTCTGGCCGATGCCGAGCTGATGGCCAGCGAGCTGCCCGAGCTGGATCTCTGCCACCCTTGGGAGCTGCCGGTGGAGCAGGCGATCGAGATTGCCTTGGCCTGCGAGAATGCCGCCCGCCAGCGTGACCCGCGCATCAGCAACTCCGAGGGGGCGAGCCTCGACAGCCAGCTGGGGGTGCAAGTCTACGGCAACAGCCATGGCTTTATCGGCGGCTACGCCGGCACCCGCCACAGCCTCAGCTGCGCGGTGGTGGGGGAGCAGGATGGCGAGATGCAGCGCAACTACTGGTACACCCTGGCCCGCGATGCCACCCAGCTTGATTCCCCCCAGCAGGTCGGCGAGGCAGCCGCCGATCGCACCCTGGCGCGACTTGGGGCGCGGCGTATCCCGACCCAGCAGGCTGCGGTGCTGTTTCAGGCCGACGTGGCGGTGGGGCTGCTGCGCAGCTTTATCGGCGCGATCCGCGGCTCGGCGCTCTATCGCAAGGCGAGTTTCCTGCTCGATCATCTCGATCGCCAGATCTTTCCAGAGAATATCCGTATCCATGAACTGCCCCGGTTGCGTGGCGGTCTCGCCAGCAGCGCCTTCGACAACGAGGGCGTCGCTACCCGCGAGCGGGACTTCGTCAGCGATGGCATCCTGCGCAGCTACGTGCTCGACAGCTACGCGGCGTGCAAGCTGGGGATGCAGACTACCGGCAATGCCGGCGGCGTGCGCAACCTGCGCATTAGCAGCGGTAGCCTGGATCGACAGGGACTGCTGCAGAAGATGGATACGGGCCTGCTGGTCACCGAGCTGATGGGCCAGGGTGTCAACACCGTTACCGGCGACTACTCGCGCGGTGCTGCCGGCTTCTGGGTCGAGGGCGGAGTGATCCAATACCCGGTAGAGGAGATCACCATCGCCGGCAACCTGCGGGAGATGTTCATGGGGTTGCTGGAGGTGGGTACCGATGTAGAGACCCGCACCTCGGTACAGAGCGGCTCCTGGCTGATTGAGCGGATGATGATCGCCGGCGAATAGCAAAGGCGATAATCAAATAGGCCAGTTTGGGATACTGGATTGCCGGGTTGGTTGGGATGGATTGAGCTGCTGCCTGCCCGATAACGGATCAGGAAAGATCACAGGAGGACAGGGATGTTCGAATCAGTCCTCGAGATCGTGATTTATCGATCAGGGCTGTACCTCAGCTCTTACATCTTTCGCAGTCTACTGCCGGGACCGGGCGATGGCGTGTTGTCACGGGGTTTGATTGCCTTTTCAGTGATGCTGGCGCTGGTCCTCTTCAAGGGCCGCTATCTGTAGAGTGGTTTGTCAGAGACCACACTCCGCTGTTCCCCGTTCGGTTGGCTGTCTCCCGCTCAGACCAGATAGATTGTCGCCAACCCGAGAAACGCCAGGAATCCCACCACATCGGTGACGGTGGTGAGTAGTACGCCGCCGGCCAGCGCTGGGTCGATGCCGAGTTTCTCCAGAGCAATCGGCAGTACCGCCCCGGCCAGGGCGGCGAAGATCAGGTTGATGGTCATCGCCGCAGCAATCAGCAGCGCGATACTGCTGTCATTAAACCAGAGGCCGGCGGCTACCCCCACCACCACCGCCCAGATGGCGCTGTTGATGGTGCCCACCGCCAGCTCCTTGGCCAGCAGCCAGCGGGCGTTTTTATGGGAGAGCTGCCCCAGCGCCAGGCCACGGATCGCCAGGGTCAGGGTCTGGGTGCCGGCAATGCCGCCCATGCTGGCGACGATCGGCATCAGCACCGCCAACGCCACGATCTGGTCGAGGGTCGCCTCGAACTGACTGATCACCCAAGAGGCGAGGAAGGCGGTAAGCAGGTTGACGCCGAGCCACAGCGCGCGGCGCTTGGCGCTGACCATCACCGGTGCAAACATATCCTCGTCTTCAGAGAGACCGGCCTGGCCCATGAACTGGTGCTCCCCCTCCTCACGGATCACGTCGACCACGTCGTCGATAGTGATACGGCCGAGCAGTCGGCCGTTCTCGTCCACCACCGGCGCCGAGATCAGGTCGTGCTGTTCAAAGCGGTTGGCCACCTCGCGTTTGCTCCAGTGGGCCGGGATCGGCTGCATGTCGAGGGACATCACCTCGGCCACGCTGTCGTCCAGATCGTGGGTGAGGATAGTGGAGAGGTGCAAAACGCCGAGATAACGATGGTCGCGATTGACCACGAATACTTTGTCGGTGTCCCGCGGTACATGCTCGCCGATGTGGCGCAGGTAGCGCTGCACCACGTCGAGGGTGACCTCGGCGCGTACCGTCACGGTATCGACGTTCATCAGGCCGCCAGCGCTCTCTTCAGGGTAGGCGAGTACCGTCTCGAGACGTTCCCGGTGCTGCTGATCGAGGGAGTCGAGCACCTCCCAGGTGATGTGGCGCGGCAGTTCCTTGACCAGGTCGGCCAGATCGTCGGTGTCGAGGCCAGCGGTGGCGGCCACCAGCTCAGCGGAGTTCATGCGGCTGATCAGATCGTCGCGAACCTCATCGGTGACCTGTAGCAGGATCTCGCCATCGGTGGTGTCATCGAGCAGCTCCCAGACGATCTCGCGTTGTGGCAGCGGCAGCGACTCCAGCAGGTGTGCCACCTCGGCGGGACGCAACGCATTCAGCATGCGCGCTGCCTGCTGTAGCGCGCCACTATCGAGCACGTCCTGCAGGAACAGCAGGCGGTTGTTGTCTGAGTTGTTCTGCAGGCTTGGTGGCATGAGGACGTCAGCTCGGGCTGGAAGCTAGATCAATCCGGATGATCCGGAAGGCCGGGGCGCAGTTTAACAAGGGCCGCTGCGGGGTGAAACCTTACAAATAGAAAGTGTATCTGGGCTAGTGAAACAGTTCCGCGAAGAGGGTGGCTGCCGGCTTGTTGTGCATCTGCTGCAGAAATGCCTGGGCCTGGCGGGTGAGGCGCGGCAGATCGCTGGCGCGGACGACCTGGCGGGTCTCCAGCAGGGCGCCGGGTTGCATGCTCAGCTCGCGCAGTCCCATGCCGAGCAGTAGCTGGGTGAACAGCGGGTCGCCAGCCATCTCGCCGCACATACTGATCGGGATGCCAGCGTTATTGGCGGCGTGGATGGTCATCTGGATCAGTTGCAGCACCGATGGGTGGAGCGGGTCGAACAGGTAGTTGACCGACTCATCCATGCGGTCCACCGCCAGGGTGTACTGGATCAGATCGTTGGTGCCGATGGAGAGGAAATCGAGCTGGCGAGCGAAGCTGGCGGCGGCAATGGCCGCGGCGGGGATTTCGATCATGCCGCCGACCGGCATTGTCGCGTTGAACCGCAAGCCCTCGCGGCTCAGCTCCTGCTTGGTCTGTTCGAGCAGCGCCAGGGTCTCCTGCAGCTCGGCGATGCAGGAGAGCATCGGGATCATCAGCCGCACCTGCCCCTCGGCGGAGGCGCGCAGGATTGCCCGCAGCTGCGGTAGAAACAGATCGGGCTCCTTCAGGCAGAGGCGGATGGCGCGCAGGCCGAGGGCCGGATTGTTGGAGGGTGGACAGTTGGGGTCGCTGCACTCGATGGTCTTGTCGGCGCCCAGGTCGAGGGTGCGGATGGTGAGGGGAGCGCCGTTGAGGCCACGCACCGCGCTCAGATAGGTTTCGAGCTGCTCCTCCTCGCTGGGCGGGGTGGTGCGGTTCATGTAGAGGAATTCAGTGCGGAACAGGCCGACGCCATCGGCGCGGTTGGCGAGGGTGGCGGTGATATCTTCCGGCAGCTCGATATTGGCCAGCAGCAGGATGCGCTGGCCGTCGCGGGTGATCGCGGGCAGATCGAGGTTGCGCCGCAGTTCAGCCTCGCGGGCCGCCTGGGCGATGATGCGCTGCTGGTAGTGTTGCAGGATCTCCCGGGTGGGGTCAGCAAGTACCACGCCGGCCTCGCCGTCGACGATCAGGGTTTCGCCGGCGCGCAGCAGTTGACTGGCGTGGTGCACGCCGAGCACTGCGGCGATGCCGAGGCTGCGGGCGAGGATTGCGGTGTGTGACAGTGGTCCGCCATACTCGGTGACAAAGGCGATCACGCCGCGGTTTTTCAGCATGATGATGTCGGCCGGGGTCAGATCCCGCGCCACCACGATGTGGTTGGTCAGGTCGCTCGGCGCCTCATCCCGTCCGGTACCCTGCTGCAAGGCGATCTGGATCTGTCCCACTACATGCTCGACATCGTCCCTGCGGGTGCGCAGGTAGGGGTCGTCCATCTCGTCAAAGACCCGCACCAGCTCGTTGCGGCGGCGCTGCAGCGCCCACTCGGCGGCGTACTGGTGAGTGCGGATCAGCTCGATCGGGGCCTGGCTGATGGCGCTGTCGTCGAGCATCAGTAGATGGGTGTCGATAAATGAGGAGATGTCCTCGGCGGTGCCGATGGGGAGGTGCTGGCGCACGGCGCGCAGTCGGTCACGGGCGGTATTGAGTGCCTTGCGGAAGCGTTCTACCTCGGCTTCGACCATCTCCTCGGGGATTAGTCGCGGTGCGATATCGAGTGGCCCGCGCTGCAGCAGGAAGGCGGCGCCTATGGCCACCTGGCGGGTGGTGCTGATGCCGATGCCGTGACTGGAGAAGGTCACTCACTCTCCCCGAACCGCTCATTGATCAGTAACTCCAGAGCGGCTATCGCCTCTGTCTCGTCCTCGCCGTTGACCTCGACCTCCAGCGCGGTGCCCTGGCTGGCGGCGAGCATCATCACCCCCATGATGCTCTTGCCGTTGACTCGCTGGCCGTTGCGCAGCAGCTGGATGCTACTGCCGTAGCGGCTGGCGCAGTTGACCAGTTTGGCGGCGGCACGGGCGTGCAGACCAAGGCGGTTGATGATGATGATCTCCTTGTGGATCATTGATTGGGGGTCTCCGGCTTGCGCTCGGGGCAGCAAACGATGCCGTCGATGCCGCCGCTGACCGCCTTTCTGGTCAGCTCTTTGAGGTTCATGGTAGCGTAGTTGAAGACGCGCACCAGCATCGGTAGGTTGATCCCGGCGATCACCTGCACCTGGTCTTCGCGGCGCAGTTTGTAGGCGATGTTGCTGGGGGTGGAGCCGTACATGTCGGTGAGGATCAGCACCCCATCGCCCTGGTTGAGCTGCTGTATCAGCTGCTGTGCGCGCTGCCACATGGCGTCGGGATCGCTCTCGGTGCCGACCTCGAGGGTGGCGGTGGCGAGCGGGCAGACCTCCATCATGTTGGTGGTGGTCTTGAGCAGAGCACGGCCGATCTCGTTGTGGGTGATGATCAGCAGGCCGATGCTCATGACAGTTCCCGATGGCGGCTCAGCACGTTGCGCCCCTGTTGTTTGAAGTGACGGTAGAGCTGGTCGGTGATGTAGACCGAGCGGTGCTGACCGCCGGTACAGCCGATGGCGATGGTCAGATAGCTGCGGCCATCGGCTTCGAAGCGGGGGATCCAGGATTCGAGGAAGCGGGTCAGATCCGCCTGCATCTGGCTGCTCTCCTCGCTGCTTTCGAGAAAATCGGCGACCGGGCCGTCGAGGCCGGTGAGTGGCCGCAACTCGGTCTGCCAGTGGGGGTTAGGCAGGCAGCGCACGTCGAAGACAAAATCCACGTCCCGCGGCACACCGTGTTTGAAGCCAAACGATTCAAACAGCAGGGAGACCTGGCGGCTGCCTCCGGTGACCCGGCCGCGGATCAGGTCGCGCAGTTCATGCAAGTTGGTGTGGGTGGTGTCGATGCGTAGGTCGGCAGTGCTGGCGAGGGGTTCGAGCACCTCCTGCTCTTGGCGGATCGCTTCGTCAAGTGAGTGGTCGTCGTCGGAGAGCGGGTGTTTGCGGCGTGTCTCGCTGAAGCGCTTGATCAGGGTCTCCTGTTGCGCCTCAAGGAAGATCATCTCGCAGTCGATGCCCTGCTCGCGCATCTTGGCGACCATCTCAGGCAGTTTGGCAATGTGAGATGGCTGGCTGCGGGCGTCGATGCCGACTGCAGTATGGCGGAAAATCGGCTCTGGGTCTTCCACCAGGTGGTTAGAGAAAGCCTCCAGCAGGCAGATCGGCAGGTTGTCGATACAGTAGTAGCCGAGATCCTCAAGGGTGTGCAGGGCGATGGTTTTACCCGACCCCGAGAGGCCGGTGATGATGAGCAGTCTAATACCGGTAGCCATGTTTCTTACATCTTGAAATTTTGAATGGCAGGCGGCTAGGTTAGCGCAATCCGGGGCAATTTTGAAAAGGAGTTAGCCCTTTTCATGTGGGCTAGTGGAACTCTGCTGATTAGCTTCGATATAGCCGCGTTGGCGCTCGCTGAACTCTGCTGCCGCATCGTAGCCGGTGACCCGTAACAGGTGTTGGCGCACCGCTGTCTCCGCCAGGATTGCAAGATTGCGACCGGCGGCCACTGGCAGGGTAGTCTGTGGAATCTCGACGCCGAGCAGGCGCTGGGTTGAATGGCTGCCCTCGAGTCGGTCCAGGTGTGAGAGTTCCTGTTCATTCATCTGCTGTAGATCGATGATCAAGTGGAGGTTTTTGACCGGCTTCACCGCGCTGTTGCCAAACATGGCGCGAACGTTGAGCAGTCCCAGTCCGCGCACCTCGAGAAAATCCTGCAGCACCGGTGGGCAGCGTCCCTGCAGGGTGTGGGCGTTGATGCGAGTGAACTCGGTGATATCGTCGGCGATCAAGCGATGGCCGCGAGAGATCAGCGCCAGCGCCAGTTCGCTCTTGCCGATCGAGGCATCGCCGCTGAGCAGCACCCCTTTACCCAGCACCTCGATGAACACGCCATGGATGTTTTTGGGCTCGGCATGGGAGGGCTGGGCCGGCTGGAAAGACGGCTGGAGATGCGCCAGTAGGCGCTGGATAACCTGGGCGTCGGGTTCGCTTGTATAGATGGTCGGGGTGTTGCTGTCGGCGGCGAGGGTGCGGCAGGCGTCGGTGGGGACTAAGCCGTCGGTAAAGATCAGGGCAGCCGGACGGCTGGCAAACAGCAGTTCAAGGTAGTGGCGGTAGCCTTTGCTGCCGAGGGACTCGAGCAGGTGACGCTCAGGCGGGCCGATCACCTGGATCGGTTGTGGGCGGGCCAGGTTGAGCGGCCCCACTAGGGGGGCGTCGCCCTCTGCCTGGATGGCCCGTTCCTCACCATTGCTGTACCAGGTGAGATTGAGTTTCGCGCTCAGTTGGGCGAACAGTTCGCGGATGGTGGTGGCGGGTGTCATTGCTGGCTGGGCTCGGGGCTTGTCTGCTGGATCAGCTCGATCACCTCGGCTGGGCTGCGGCACTGGCGCAGACGATCACAGAATGCTTTATCTCCGAACAGGCTGGCGAGCTTCGACAGTAGCTGTAGATGCTCCTCGGTGGCCTCCTCGGGTACCAGCATGGCGAAGGCGAGGTCGACCGGCTGGTTGTCGATGGCGTCGAAGTCGACCCCCTGGGTGGTCTGGATGAAGGCACCGACCGCTCGCTTGATCTGTGCCATGCGGGCGTGGGGGAGGGCGATACCCCGCCCCAGCCCAGTGCTGCCAAGGCGCTCCCGTTGTAGCAGGGCATCGAATACCATGTCCTGGCTAAGCTCGGAATCGGTGGCGGCGAATAGCCCGCCAAGCATCTCCAGGCTGCGTTTTTTACTGCTGATTTCGACGCCGCACAGGATACGCTGTGGGTCGATGAACCCTTCGGGAAACATCTTGGCCTTGTCCCTGTTCAGGGCTGCTCTGCGTCAGCGTACTTGTTGATGTGATTGCCACGATGGCTTTGCAGCTTCTCTTTATGCTTGATGACCTGTCGGTCGAGCTTGTCGATCAGTGCGTCGATGGCCGCGTACATGTCCTCTTGGACCGAGTCGGCAAACACGTTGCCGCCGTTGAGGTGGAGGGTGGCTTCCGCTTTCTGCCTGAGTTTCTCTACGCTGAGGATCACATGCACATTGGTGACGTTGTCGAAATGGCGCTCCAAGCGCTCAAACTTGCTGTCAACATAGTTACGCATCGAATCGGTGATATCGATATGGTGACCGGTCAGGTTGATTTGCATAATTAACTCCTGTTTCGGGAGGGATGCGCCGGAGATGCGGAGCATCCTCTTATTTGTCCGGTTGTCACACCAGACGCTTTCGCTCATTCGATGGGGGTATGCCCATCGATTCGCGGTATTTGGCCACAGTGCGGCGGGCGACATTGATACCCTGCTCGCTGAGTATCGTGGCAATCTTGTTGTCGCTGAGCGGCTTGTTGGGTGTTTCGGCGGCAACCAGTTTCTTAATGATGGCACGTATTGCGGTAGCCGAGCACTCGCCGCCGACACTGGTACTGACATGGCTGGAGAAGAAATATTTGAACTCCAGGGTGCCGCGGGGCGTGTGCATATATTTCTGGGTGGTAACCCGGGAGATGGTCGATTCGTGCATCTCCAGGGCTTCGGCGATGTCGCGCAGCACCAGCGGTTTCATCGCCTCCTCGCCATGTTCAAAAAAGGCCTGCTGGTACTCGACGATCTTGCTGGCGACCCGCAGGATGGTTTCGTTGCGGCTCAGCAGGCTCTTCAGGAACCAGCGCGCCTCCTGCAGGTGGTTCTTCAGGAAGGTATTGTCGTCGCTCTGATCGGCGCGACGGATCAGTTTGGCGTATTCGGCGTTGACCCGCAGGCGTGGCATGGTCTCCGGGTTGAGCTCCACATGCCAGCTGTTGTTGCGCTTGGTGACAAACACCTCGGGGATGACATACTCCGGCTCGGTATCGGCGATCAGGGTGCCGGGGCGCGGGTGGAGTGAGCGGATCAGCTGGTTGATCGCCGACAATTCATGGTCATCGATCTTCATCTTGCGCTTGATCTGCGCCTGGTCCTGGGCCGCCAGCAGCTTAAAATGTGTGCTGCACAGCTGGATCGCCTGCTCCAGATAGGCTGTCTCCGGGGGCAGCTGATCGAGCTGGATCAGCAAGCATTCCTGCGGGCCGCGGGCGGCGATGCCGGGGGGGTCGAAGGCCTGAACTCGGTGCAGCACTGCCTCCACATCCTCTAGGGCCACCTCCTCCAGATCGACCGTGGAATGGATCTCCTCGATGCTGGCCTGCAGATAGCCGTCGGGGCTGATGCTGTCGATGATGGTCAGCGCGATCGCCTGGTCCGAGGGGCAGAGGCGGGTCAGGTTGAGTTGCCACAGCAGGTGGTCCTGCAGTGAATCAGATTTGCTGCGCTGGCAGAGGAAGTCGGTATCGCTGCCCTCGCCGCCGGCGGGAGCTGGCGGCGAGTAGCTGTCGTAGACATCGCTCCACTCGGTGTCGACGGGGAGGTCCTCGGGCATCTCGGGGCTGTTGGTTTTGACCTCCCGTTCGTTGTTGATGTCGTTGCCATCCGCCGGAGTTTGCTGCGCGCTTTCGCTGCTGGGATTCTCCTTGCGCTCTGCGGCAGTTTGCTCAAACTCCTCTTCGGCTTCCAGCATCGGGTTGGTGTCGAGGGCCTCCTGTATCTCCTGATTGAGATCGAGCGCGGAGAGCTGTAGCAGACGGATCGCCTGCTGCAGCTGAGGCGTCATGGTGAGGTGTTGGCCGAGTCGAAGCTGAAGTGTCTGCTTCATCTATCCATGGTCAAGTTGGTTCTCGTACGCAATTTATGTGCCTTTTCGGTTTCATTCTAGTCAAAAGCAATAGCAGGTGGAACCTCGGCTTGATCGGGAGTTGCCGTGGGTCATGTATTTGTAAACCGGCCCGGCAAAGGAGGTGCGGTCGGCCCTGCGCCGTGCTACATGGTGAAGTTTTCGCCGAGATAGACGGCGCGCACCTCGGGGTGTTTAAGGATCGCCTCCGGGGTGCCCTCTTCGAGCACCTTGCCGTTGTTGATGATGTAGGCGCGGTCGCAGATGTCGAGAGTTTCGCGCACATTGTGGTCGGTGATGAGCACCCCGATATCACGCTCCTTGAGGTGGTTGATCACCGCTTTTATGTCGATAACGGCGAGCGGGTCGATGCCGGCGAAGGGCTCGTCGAGCAGCACGAAGCGGGGTTTGATGGAGAGCGCGCGGGCGATCTCCAGGCGGCGACGCTCGCCGCCGGAGAGGCTCATCGCCTGGCTGTTGCGCAGATGGGTGATGCCGAACTCCTGCAGCAGTTGGTCGCAGCGCTTGTTGCGGGCGCTACGCGACAGCTCCTTGCGGCTCTCGAGGATGGCAAGGATGTTCTCCTCTACTGAGAGACGGCGGAACACTGAGGGCTCCTGGGCGAGGTAACTGATGCCGAGACGGGCGCGGGTGTGCATCGGCAGGTCGGTGAGATCCTTTCCGTTAATGCGAACACTCCCACCGTCGGCGGGCACCAGGCCGACGATCATGTAGAAGCTGGTGGTCTTGCCAGCACCGTTGGGCCCAAGCAGTCCAACCACCTCGCCACTGGCGACCTCCAGGGAGATATCGTCGACCACGCGCCGGCCACGGTACTGTTTGGCCAGGTTTTCGGCGTAGAGGCGTGTCATGGGTCGTGCTTTTGTGATTCGATCACCACCCGGACCCGCTGTTTGCCCTGTGCGCTGGCGCCGGCCTTGACCAGGCTGCGGCTGCGCAGGTAGGTGATGCGGTCGCTGCTGAACTCATCCTTGCCCTGCAGCAGTACTGCTTCGTCAAACAGGTAGATCTCATCTTTCTTGATGAAGTAGGTGATCTTTAGGGCGTGGCCGCGGGCCTCTTCGTGGCTCTTGTCCATCTGCTGGCGGAAGCGCACCGGCTTGCCGACGGCGACGATTTTTTCGGTCTCACCCTGGCGGCGGTGGATCCACATCTTGTCGGCCTCTAGCCGCATGCTGCCCTGGCTGACCACCACGTTGCCGATGTAGATGCTGACACCGCTGGCCTCGTCGATCTCCACGCTGTCGGCCTCAAGATAGATCGGTTGCTCCCGGTCACCGCTCAGCGCCCTAGCCTGCAACGGTAGCAGGAGCAGCAGAAGCAGAAGTGACACGCTGTTAATCGATTTCATGATAGCCACGTACCTCGGAGAGTAGCTTGATCTTAACCGGTTCCAGAAGTTGCCCTTGTAGCCCGACACCATGCAGCCAGTCGCCCTGGCTGGTAATTTGTACCCGTTGTTTGGTGCTGACATAGCCGCTGTCGGGATGAGCCCACAGGTCGCTGGTAGTGATCTGGTAGGGGCGTTTGCCGTTGCTCGCAGCGTGATCGATCTGTACCTCACCGGGCATGAAGATCTTGTTGTTATTGCCGTAGAGGGTGGCGCTGGTTGCGGTGACTCTCCACGGCGCTGCGCCGGCTGCGTATTGCCAGAATATGGGGTGCTCGAGTTCGGTAGTGTCATCATCGGCGAAGTGGCGCATCGCTACGCTTTTCAGGCGATGCTGTGGCAGGCCATCCTGGTTGTATCTGACAGAGACCAGATCGCTGGCGTAGTAGTCGGGGTAGTGGAGTTCGGCCTGTTCCGGGCGGCTCTCCTGTTCGCCGATGGTGCTTAGCCACCAGCCAAAACCGGCGAGTGCGACGATCAGTAGCAGGCTGGTGAGCAGTGGATACTTCACAAGACGTCAGAGATAGCTCTGCAGGACACGCTGTAGATGCCCCTGGGCATCCATCAGCAGTTCGCAGACATCTCGCGCCGCGCCGCGACCGCCGGCATGCGGGGTCAGCCAGTGGGCGTGTTGAGTGACAAACGGGTGGGCGTCGTTGACCGCGATTGCCAGCCCTACCAGGCGCATGATCGGCAGATCCACCACATCATCTCCGACATAGGCGATCTCGGCATCGCTGAGGCCGAGTTTATCGCGCAGCTCTTGGTAGGCGGGGCGCTTGTCGAGCTGGCCCTGGTAGACGTGTTTGATGCCCAGGCTTTGCATTCGCAGGCGTACCACCTCGGAGCTGCGTCCGGTGATGATGCCGATCTCGACGCCGCTCTGCTGCAGCATCTTGATACCGTGGCCGTCGCGGGAGTTGAAGGCTTTATACTCCTGGCCGTCGTCACCGAGGAACAGGCTGCCATCGGTGAGCACGCCGTCTACATCAAAGATGACCAGTCTGATCCTGCGCGCTTTTTCCTGAATGTCCTGCACCTGTTTTCTCCTTCAGGGAGCCGCTGAATGAATCATGGGCGGCAGCCTTGTGGTCCAAGTTCCCCGCTGCTGCGTTGTACCCCAAGGGCATTCCTTGCGGGGCAAAATCTTGGCAATAGACCAGCTATTATCTGCAATTTCTTCCTTGCAGCGGTAAATGTGGCCTCATAATCCTGCTCGCTTGGATTCATCCAGAGGCACCCTAGACGACGCCGGCTCGTAGCAGGTCGTGCATGTTGAATGCGCCGATCAGTCGCGCGGCCGCGTCGACCACAAAAAAACCGTTGATTTTCTTCTCATCCATGATCTGCAGTGCCTCTGCTGCCAGCATCTCGGCCGGCACGGTGGCGCCGTGCGGGGTCATCACCTCCGACACCAGTGTATCGCGGATGTTCAGTGGTCTGTTCAGGGTGCGTCGCAGATCGCCGTCGGTGAAGATGCCAATCAGCCGCTGCTCGGTATCCACTACGGCGGTCATGCCAAGCCCCTTCTCTGACATCTCGATCAGCGCCTGCTGTAGGCTGGCGTTGGCGGCCACCTTCGGGATCGCCTGGTCGCGGTGCATGATATCGCCAACGTGCAACAGCAGGCGTCGCCCCAGGCTGCCGCCGGGGTGCGACAGGGCGAAATCCTCGGCGGTGAAGCCGCGTGTCTCAAGCAGTGCGACTGCGAGGGCGTCACCCATTACCAGCGCCACGGTGGTGCTGGCGGTGGGCGCCAGGCCGAGCGGGCAGGCCTCTTTGTCGACGCCGACATCGAGGTGCACGTTCGCCTCCCGCGCCAGGGTCGAGCCGGGGTTGCCGGTCATCGCGATTAGCGGTGCGCCGAGGCGTTTGATCAGTGGCAGGATGGTGAGCAGTTCGCCGGTCTCGCCGGAGTTAGAGAGGGCCAGCACCACGTCCTGTGGGGTGATCATGCCGAGGTCGCCGTGGCTCGCCTCGCCGGGGTGGACGAAGAAGGCGGGGCTGCCGGTGCTAGCAAGGGTGGCGGCGATCTTGCTGCCGATGTGCCCCGATTTG
Source organism: endosymbiont of Ridgeia piscesae (assembly GCF_001443665.1). Taxonomy (NCBI): domain Bacteria; kingdom Pseudomonadati; phylum Pseudomonadota; class Gammaproteobacteria; species endosymbiont of Ridgeia piscesae. Next base: position 64,734 of record NZ_KQ557115.1, read on the forward strand.
CCCATGCCAGTCACCACTACCCGGCCACGGCAGTCGAGGATGAAGGTGCAGGCGCGCTCGAAGGCGGTGTCGATGCGTCCGGCTAGTGCGGTCACTGCGTCGGCCTCGGTCTCGATCACTGCCAAGGCCAGCTGGCGCAGCTTTTCTGCATCCTCGCGGGGGAGCGGTCGATTGTCTCGCATACCTGATCCTGTTGGAAATCGTTCTGCTGTCTGCCGGTCGGGAAGGGCTTATCGCAGGCTATTAAATATGAAGAGTTGATAGCCGACAAATGCCGCCACCAACAGCAATCCTTCGAAGCGGGTGAGTCGGCCGTTCTTGCCAAAGCTGTAGCCCAAGGCGAACAGCGCCACGGTCAGGCCGAGCATCATCGGCTGATCGCGGGTCAGGGCGGCCGGGTCAAACGGGCCGGGGGCGAGCAGGCCGGGCAGGCAGAGTACCGCCAGCAGGTTGTAGAGGTTGGAGCCGACCACGTTGCCGATGGCCAGGTCGTCTTCGCCCTTGAGGGCGCTGGTGATGCTGGCTGCCAGTTCCGGCAGGCTGGTGCCCAGGGCGACGATGGTGAGGCCGATCACCAGGTCGCTGATACCGAAGGCGGTGGCGATGTTGACCGCCCCCCACACCAGCATGCGTGAACTGATTAGGAGTGCAATCAGCCCCAGCGCGAGCCACAGCAGCGCCATCTTGGTGGGCATGTCGTGAGGGATTTCGGCGTCGAACTCGCCTACCATTGGATCACTGGCGGAGCCGGTCCTGGCAGTGTGGATCATCCAGGCAAGCAGCAACACCAGTCCGCCCAGCAGGATCATGCCATCAAACTGGCTCAGCTCGCCGTCGAGCATCAGTAGGAACGACAGCAGGCTGACCGCCAGCAGCACCGGGTATTCGCGCCTGAGTACGCCGGAGTGGACGGTGAGCGGCACAATCAGTGCGGTGACGCCGAGGATCAGTCCGATGTTGGCGATATTGGAGCCGAGTGCGTTGCCGATGGCGAGGCCCGGGTTGCCATCCAGGGTGGAGACGGCGGAGACGATGATCTCCGGGGCGGAGGTGCCGAAGCCGACGATGGTCAGGCCGATCAGCATGGGGGCGACGCCCAGGTTGCTGGCGAGGGCAGCTGCGCCTGAGACGAACCGGTCGGCGCCCCAGACGAGGATGGCAAGGCCGATGAAGATGGCGGTGAGGTCGAGCAGCATCTGTTTCTATAGTATTGAGGGTCGGGAGTAGAAAGCAGTGGGGATTTTTCCAGACCCCGCAGGGAAAGTCCAAGCTGGCGGCTGCAGCTATCGGCAAGGGTGGTAATTGTTGTCGTATTAGGGGTTGACGGGGCGGGTATTGTCATTAGATAATTAGTACATGCTGATTTTGTGTATACGAAATCAGACTCCTCCATCCTCCTTTTGGTGGTTATTATTAAGGCGCAACGTCACCCGTTGCGCTTTTTTTTTGCGAAGGCAGAAGGATGGGGTTGTACGGCGCGATATGTTGCTGTAAGATTCGCGCTCTTTTTCAGATGACAATTGTTTCTCCACTGGAGCAACTTGGAATGACAACCGTTAGTGCAAAGCCGGATGAGGTACGTCGTAACTGGTACCTGATCGATGCGACCGATAAGACCCTTGGTCGCTTGTCCAGCGAGATTGCGCGCCGCCTGCGCGGCAAGCATAAGCCGGAATACACGCCCCATGTGGATACTGGCGACTACATCGTTGTAGTCAACGCCGAGAAGATCCGTGTGACCGGCAACAAGCTGAAGGATAAGATGTATCACCATCACACGGGATACATTGGTAACCTGAAGTCCATCAGTCTTGAGAAGCTGCTGCAGAAGGCGCCTGAAAGGGCGATTGAGCACGCAGTCAAAGGCATGATGCCCAAGAATACACTGGGTCGCGCCATGTTCAAGAAGCTGCGTGTTTTTGCAGGCCCAGAACACCCACATCAGGCTCAGCAGCCACAGCCGCTGGAAGTCTGATAGTTAGAAGCCCAGGTATATATAGAATGTCAGAGACTCAAAACAGCACCGGGCGCCGCAAAAGCTCCGCCGCCCGCGTATTTCTCTCCGCTGGCAGCGGTAAGATCGTGGTCAACAATCGTCCGCTCGACGAATATTTTGGTCGTGAGACAGCGCGTATGGTGGTGCGTCAGCCGCTCGAGATGGCGGAGATGGCGGACAAGGTTGATGTGAAAGTAACTGTCCGCGGCGGTGGTACCACCGGCCAGGCAGGCGCTATCCGTCATGGTATCGCACGTGCCCTGAACTCTTATGATGAGTCTCTGCATGTCGCGTTGCGCAAGGCGGGCTTTCTGACCCGTGATGCTCGTGCCGTCGAGCGTAAAAAGGTTGGTCTGCACAAGGCGCGCAAACGCCCGCAGTTCTCCAAGCGCTGATTTTTCAGCCCCCTTCTTCTGGGGGCTGCATCCCGTCTACTGGGGATTCGTCTAACGGCAGGACAGCGGACTCTGACTCCGTATGTGGAGGTTCGAATCCTCCATCCCCAGCCAACATCAAAAGCCCGCTTCGGCGGGTTTTTTCTTGCCTGGCGTTATTAACCCGGCAATTAGATATGATGCATGTATAGGTCGGGCCGTGCCCGACATTATCTGTGATTTTAATGGCTTGCATGTGGCGGCCATGGGCCGCCCTATATCCATGTTAATGGTGTGGATAATAACTCGAGGCCATCATCCGCCTCGGAATCCCGTAAATATAGAGTTGTAGGATGTGCTGAGCGTAGTGAAGCGCGTCGGCTGTGATCGATGCGGATCGCTTGGTTTGCTGCATCCTGAGTTGCTGCGGGTTGCTTGCCAGGTGTGTGACCTAGGGTTGGTGTTGGAGGAACTTGTGGGTTTTTTCGCCGGTTGTTTTGTTGGAATGCTTTCTTATGTCGATGGATATCTTTAGATGTTTTATGTGGAATATTCGCTATCTAATTGATGTCCTTTGTTAAATGGCTCTTGGTATCTGGTTGTGCCTTTTTTGCAACAGCTGGATAAAAGTGTAGTAAAAAAGCAAAAAAACCTTGCATTCGGTTTTTTGTCGGCATAGTATTTCCCCACGCAAACTGTTTTTAACAACAACTCGCGGGAGTTATACAAATGAAGAAAGTCCTCTCTCTGGCTATCGCCGCTGCTCTGGTCGCTCCTATGGCTGCCATGGCTGACGCCACCGTTTACGGCAAGGTTCGTGTTGCCTCCACCAAGATCGATGCCGATGTTGCCGATTCTTGGGGCATGTACGACGAATCTTCCCGTCTGGGCATCAAGGGCTCTGAGGATCTGGGCGACGGCCTGAAAGCCATCTATAAGATGGAGTTCGGTGTTGCTACCGGTTCAGCTTTCGGCGGCCTGAGCGGTCGTAATGCCTATGTCGGTCTGGCTGGTGGTTTTGGTACCGCTCTGGCTGGCCGTCACGACACTCCTATGAAGATGTCCACCGGCAAGTTGGACCTGTTCGCCGACACCATTGGTGACTACGACATGGGCGGCACCCACATGGGCATCATTATGGATCGTCGTGTTGACGGCGCCATCGCCTATGTCTCTCCTTCCATGAGTGGCTTCACCGTTGCCGGTGCTGTGGTTCAGACCACTGCTACCGATGACTTCCAGGATGCCATCTCTGTGGCTGCCATGTACAGCAATGGTCCTTGGTACGGTTCCTTGGCCTACGAGGCGCTGGACGGCGATATGACCGGCGGTAACGACGAGAAGCAGACCCGTATCGGTCTGGGTATGCTGGGCATGAGTGGTTTCTCCGCTACTCTGGTCTATGAGACGCGTAGTGACATCGGTGGTACTGCTGATTCCGATACCACCGCCTACACCCTCAACGGTGCCTACAAGATGGGTGCTCACACCATCAAGGCTGCTTACAACAGCATCGACGGTGATGGCGCCTCCAGTGGTGCTGACGCTGACGGTTACGCGCTGGGCTACCAGTTCAACTTCTCCAAGCGTACCGATGCTCAGGTGCTCTACACCAACAAGGACTTCGACGCGGCTACTGCTAACGACAAGTCCAAGTTCAGCCTGCAACTGAACACCAAGTTCTAAGTCTGACTTAGTCTTGAGTTGAAGACGGGGCCTTCGGGCCCCGTTTTTTATTGCCGCAAGATTGATTGGCGGACAAAAAACCGGCGGGATGCGCCGGTTGCTCAGATTAGGCGTGGGCAGTCAGGCGGTAATTGTCTTTGTGCCCTCTTCGGTGCCAAGGATCAGTACATCGGCCGGGCGTAGGGCGAAGATGCCGACGGTGACCACCCCTGCGATGTTGTTGATGCGCTGTTCCATCTCGATCGGCTTCATGATCTCCAGGTTGTGCACATCGAGGATGACATTGCCGTTATCGGTGATGAAGTCTTCGCGCCAAACTGGGGTGCCGCCGAGCTTGACCAGCTGTCGTGCCACATGGCTGCGCGCCATCGGAATCACCTCAACCGGCAGCGGGAATCTGCCAAGAATGTCGACCAGCTTGCTGCCGTCGGCTATGCAGACGAACTTCTTGCTGGCACCGGCGACGATCTTTTCTCGGGTCAGCGCACCACCGCCGCCCTTGATCAGGGCGAGGTTGTGGTCGGATTCATCCGCGCCATCAACGTAGAGTTCGAGTTCGCCGGCGGCGTTCAGGTCCATCACCGGTATGCCGTGCGATTTCATGCGTTCGGTGGAGACTTCAGAGCTGGAAACGGCACCATCGATCTTGCTCTTGATGGTGGCCAGATAGTCAATGAAATGATTGACCGTTGATCCGGTGCCGACGCCGATGATACCTCCATCCACGTACTCCAGTGCGGCCTTGGCCGCGAGTTTTTTCATATCATCTGCATTCATTTAGGGGGCTCCTGTCGAGAGGCTAAAAGGTTGGGAGGCGGCAAAAACTGCGCCCTCCCTATAGAGAGGACGACTCAGCATTGGTCTGCCTGTATACGGTTCGACCATCTTGCCTGTAATCTGCTAGCACGAGGTTTGGCGCTTGTGTCATCTTGATCAGCGCTGTTGCTTGTGCAACTTTGGAAAAATATGATACCGGCGCAATCCTGCCATGTCAGGTGTGTTGTAGATTTGGAAGTAAATTATGCCTCAGAAATACATCGAGAGAATCCTGCGTGCGCGTGTCTATGATGTCGCCCAAGAGACCCCGCTGGAGAGAGCGAAGCTGCTGTCGTCCCGTTTGAACAACGGCGTGTTTCTTAAGCGGGAGGATCTGCAGCCGGTTTTTTCTTTCAAGCTGCGCGGGGCGTATAACAAGATTTTCAACCTGACTCCGAAGGAGCGGGAGCGCGGGGTGATTGCTGCTTCGGCGGGCAATCATGCGCAGGGCGTGGCGCTCGCTGCACAAAAGTTGAATATTCAGGCATTGATCGTGATGCCACTAACGACCCCGCCGATAAAGGTACAGGCGGTTAAAAACCTCGGTGCAAAGACGGTATTGATCGGTGATTCCTACGATGATGCCTATGCACACTCCCAGGAGCTTGTAAAAGAGAAGGGGTTAGTCTTTATCCATCCGTTTGATGATCCAGACGTGATTGCAGGGCAGGGGACGATTGCGATGGAAGTGCTTCGACAGCATCCGCAACCGCCGGAGGCGATCTTTGTGCCGGTCGGTGGTGGTGGCCTGATTGCGGGAATTGGCGCCTATGTGAAGTATGTGCGTCCTGAGGTGAAGGTGATCGGTGTAGAGCCCAATGATGCACCGACGCTTTATAAAGCGCTAGAGGCCAATCGTCGGGTCATTCTCAAGCAGGTGGGGATTTTCGCTGATGGTGTGGCAGTCAGGCAGATTGGCAAAGAGACCTTTCGCATCGCCAAGCAGGTAGTGGATGAGGTTGTGTTGGTCAGTTCAGATGAGATCTGTGCGGCCATCAAAGATATTTTTGATGATACGCGCGCGATTGCCGAGCCTGCTGGCGCGCTATCGGTTGCCGGCATGAAGGCCTATGTGAAGCAGCATGGGATAGAAGGGAAGTCGCTGGTAGCCATCGAGAGTGGCGCAAATATCAACTTTGATCGCTTGCGGCATGTGGCGGAGAGGGCTGAAGTGGGTGAGCGGCGCGAGGCGCTGTTTGCCGTCCAGATTCCTGAGCGTGCTGGGAGTTTTCTGCGTTTCTGCAAGATGCTTGGCAAGCGTAGCATCACTGAGTTCAACTACCGTTATTCCGATGCTACAACGGCACAGATCTTCGTTGGCATAGAGTTATCCGGCGGCGACCAGGAGCGGGAGGACCTCCTGGAGCGGTTTCGTGGTAGTGGTTATGCCATCGTCGATATGACTGATAATGAGACGGCCAAGTTGCATATTCGCTATATGGTGGGTGGGCATGCCCACGGTATAGTGGATGAGCAGTTAGTGCGATTCGAGTTTCCCGAGCGTCCTGGCGCGTTGCTGTTTTTTCTAAGCAGCCTTGGGCGCCGGTGGAATATCAGCCTGTTTCATTACCGCAATCATGGTTCTGCATTTGGGCGAGTGCTGATGGGCATACAAGTGCCCACTCGTGAAAGGGCGGAGTTTAAGCGTCTGCTTAATGGCTTGGGCTATCCTTTTTGGAAGGAGAGCGAGAATCCGGCCTATAGATTGTTCGCGGGGGTGGATTGAGCTTTCTGGCTTGCTCATCAGCCCCCCCCGTTTTAATGGGGGGCTATAGGCTGCCTGTGTGGATGTTGAACCGCTACAGACTATCGGCCCTTTGCTGAAGCTTTTTTACGAGGTTTTACTTTCCGCGGCTTGGAAAAACGTTGTGCCGTTCCCTTCTTTGTCGCCTTCTTCTTGGCGGTTTTCTTTGCCACCTTCTTTTTAGCAGCGACTTTCTTCTTAGCGGTCTTCTTCGTCACCTTCTTTTTGGCGGCGATCTTTTTCTTGGCGGTTTTTTTCGCCACCTTCTTTTTAGCAGCGATCTTCTTTTTGGCGATCTTCTTTGTGACTGGAGACTTTTTGCTGACTACGGATTTTGAAGCAGTGGCCTTGCGCTTAATGGCAGCTTTCTTCTTGACTGCTTTTTTCTTCGCCATGTCTGTTCCTCCAGAGGAATCTTGTCACAATATGGCCTGAGTATAATTCAGGAGAAGATAAAATCCAGAATGGATGGGCTGTTTCACTAATGAATACAGGTTGTTGAGACGTAATGCTTTGCTGGGTGGGGAATGAGCGTTGCTCCGTGCTCAAGTATTGGTTGCCAGATTGGGCGGAGATGGTTTGTGTGCGCCGACTCAGTCAGACGGAAGGAAGTCTATAGACTCTTTTTTCTGTGATAACAGCATCGAGGGGGATGTCCCAGTGGTTTGCTGTGAGGGTTTGCTCACTCTTTTGGAACTCATGGGCCAGGCCGATCAGCTTGGGTCCTCGCCAATGGCTTCGCTGCGTTTTGAATGAAAAAGTCCGATCGTAAAAACCGCCTCCCATGCCCAGTCGGTTGCCCTGTAGATCAAATGCAACGAGTGGAACAAAGACAAGATCGAGCAGCCAGGGAGAGAGGCTGTTTCGATGCGGAAAGGCGGGTTCGGGTATACCAAAGCGGTTGATCGTTTGCGGGGATTGGTGTCGGAACTCAGAGAAGACTAGGCGATTGGCAGGGCGATGCGTTAGCACGGGAAAGTAGCATTGCTTGCCCATTGCGAACGCCTGATCAACCAGCGGTGCTGGATCCATCTCACCATTGACGCCGATATAGAAAGCGATGCGCTTTGCCTTGAGGAACCTAATCTCACGAGAGGCGCGATTTGCCATGAGCCGTGCGTGTGCCGAAATTGTCTGGGGCGTGAGCTGGCGTCGTTGGGCACGAATCGATTGACGGAGCTTATGGAGGTTCATGATGAAGAGTTGGGGTAGACACCTCCCGCAAATGCCGTCGCGGACCATTGTTCTTGAACCGGTAGGTTCAAGTGGGAACAACAGCGGCCTTCTAAGGCTTTCCGCTGGTGTGCGGACATGCACACTGAAGACCCGCATTATGCTCCCAGGGCACTAATTAGGCTCAAGAAAATACCCGGGCCACTAACGCGCACCACAGGAGGTGTCTGAGTGAAAGGCTAAACCGAAATGGCTCAAAGTTCCAGTTGATTGCTCGAATTGATTGCGATCTCGATTTTTGTCTGAAGATTTTGGAGGCGTTTCGAGATCACCTGGACAGCGTCCGATTTTGTCTCTTTGGCGCGCAGCAGTTCGTGCGCGATATTCAAGCCGGCCATCACGGCGATGCGTTCGGTGCCGATCACCCGGCCAGCTTGGCGGATCTCACGCATCTTGGAGTCGAGCAGACGTGCGGCGGAGATCAACTCCTCCTGCTCCTCGGGCGAGCAGGAGACCCGGTACTCCTTTTCGAGTATCAGAACCTTGACCGGCCTTTGTGAGTCGTTCACTGTGCGGATTCCATCGATTTGAGGCGGGTGATCATTGCCTCGACCCTGTTTCGTGCCAGTTCCGTCTTCTCGATCAGGGCAGCGCGCTCTGCAACCAGGCTCTCCTGGCGGGCTCGCAAAGACTTGTTCTCGTTACTCAGATGGGTGCAGGCGCGAATCAGCTCGTCCACTTGGGATTCGAGTTTTTCTAAGTCGACTTCCGCATTGTCGATGGAATCATTCTGGCTCATGCAGACCAATATAGAGTGCCCCCCTTTAAGGGTCAATCTTCCGGCACTCATGATATGATCGCCACCTTGACCGGCTTGTGCATCGGCAGAAAACCTCATGAATTCGCTCCCAGAACCACCCGACTATTCCCGCTTCGATCAGCTGCTCTCATCCTTGCATCTGCAGGTGGGCGCGGCAGAACTGCATGGTGTGATCTCCGCGCTGCTGTGTGCGGCACACACTGATGCCCACGTTGCTTGGTTTGAAGAGCTGTTTAGTGAGTTGCCGAACGGAGACCTGCTGGTCAAGGAAATGCGTCGGTTACTCGGCCAACTCTACCAGATAACTGAGCGGCAGATTGGCGACGAAGGTCTCGCTTTTGCCCCTTTCCTTCCTTCTGAAGATGTGCCAATCGAAGGGCGCGCGCAGGCGCTTTCAGAGTGGAGTCAGGGCTACCTGTTTGGTCTCGGCATGGCAGGAGTGACCGAGGAGAAACTCGCAGAGGATGGTCGTGAGGTAGTGGCGGATCTCACCGAGCTGACCCGGCTGGATTATGAACAGATCGAGTCTGGTGAGTCTGCCGAGGCGGATCTGATGGAGCTGACCGAGTTCGTCCGTGTGGGCGCGCTGCTGGTGCGTGAAGAGTTACGCCCGGAAGAGGAGGCATCGCATGAGGCCGGCTGAGTTCAAGCGTCGACGTAAGCAGCTGATGCGGATGATGGGGGCGGGTAGCATCGCGATCCTGCCCACCGCGCCAGAGTCGGTACGTAACCGCGATGTGCACTTTCCCTACCGCGCCGATAGCGACTTCTACTACCTCACCGGCTTCCCCGAGCCGGAGGCGGTGGTGGTGCTGATCCCTGGTCGCAAACAGGCGGAGTACATCCTCTTCTGTCGTGAACGCGACCCCAAAAAAGAGCAGTGGGACGGCTCCCGCGCTGGCCAGGAGGGCGCAGTTGAAACCTATGGCGCCGACGACTCCTTCCCGATCGGCGATCTGGACGACATCCTGCCGCGTATGCTCGAGCAGTGCGAGCGGGTCTTCTACTCGATGGGCTGCAATGCGGAGCTGGACCAGCGTCTCTCCAGCTGGATCAGCCGCATCCGCTGCCAGTCGCGCAGCGGCCTGCAGGGGCCGCTGGAGATCGTCGCCCTCGACCACTACCTGCATGACATACGTCTCTACAAGAGTCGCTCCGAGATCAAGGCGATGCGCGATGCGGCGCGTATCTCTGCGCGGGGGCATAAACGGCTGATGCAACGCTGCCGTCCCGGTCTCCGGGAGTACCAACTGGAGGCAGAGTTCATCGCCGTGTGTGGTGATGCGGGGGCGCGCTACCAGGCCTACCCGCCAATCGTCGGCGGTGGTGACAACGCCTGCGTGTTGCACTACATCGACAATCAGGATCCACTCAAGGAGGGCGATCTGGTGCTGATCGATGCCGGCTGCGAACTCGACTACTACGCTTCCGATATTACCCGCAGCTATCCGGTGAATGGCGTCTTCAGCAAACCCCAGCGGCAGCTCTACGAACTGGTGCTGGCGGCGCAGAAGGCGGCGATTGCGCAGGTCAAACCCGGCAACTCTTGGGAGGCGCCGCATCAGGCGGCGGTGCGCGCCATTACTCGCGGACTGATCAAGCTCGGCCTGCTGAAAGGGACGCCGGCCAAGCTGATCCGCGAGGAGAAGTACAAAAAGTTCTATCCACACAAGACCGGCCACTGGCTTGGCATGGATGTGCATGATGTGGGTGACTACAAAGTCGATGGGGAGTGGCGGCTGCTAGAGCCCGGCATGGCGCTCACCATCGAACCCGGGCTCTACATCCCGGCCAACAGCTCCGGAGTGGCCAAAAAGTGGTGGGGCATCGGCATTCGCATCGAAGATGACCTGGTGGTCACCAAGGATGGTCATGAGATCCTCTCCAAAGATGCGCCGAAAGAGATTGATGAGATCGAGGCCCTGATGGCGGAATAAGATGCAGATTGACTACGATATTCTGATCGCCGGCGGCGGCATGGTGGGCGCTAGCCTCGCCTACGCATTGGCAGGTAGCGGCCTGCGAATCGGCGTGATCGAGGCCTGGCCGCTCGACTCCGATGCCCAGCCCAGCTACGACGACCGGGTCATCGCCCTCTCCTGGGGTAGCCGTCGGATCATGGACGGCATGGGCCTCTGGCCACTATTGCAGCCCGAGGCGGAGCCGATCACCGGGATCCACATCTCCGAGCGGGGCCAGTTTGGCTTCGCCCGCCTCAACAACCGCCAGGAGGGGGTGGAGGCGCTTGGCTATGTCGCCACTGCCCGCGCCATGGGTGCGGCCCTGCAGAAGGGACTGCAGGAGCAGGCGGACGTCGAGTGGCTCTGTCCGGCGACCCTGCTCAGTTTCTCGGTGACCGACGATGGTGTGGAGGTGCGGCTCGACCAGGCCGGCGCCGAGCAGCGTGTCGGCGCGCGCCTGCTGGTGGCAGCGGATGGGGGCGACTCGCCGGTGCGCGGCCGGTTGGCGATCCCGCTGCAGGAGCGCAGCTACGGTCAGACTGCGATCATCGCCAACGTTACCGCCGAGCGGCCACACCAGGGCGTCGCCTACGAACGCTTCACCGATAGCGGGCCGCTGGCGATGCTGCCGATGACCGAGGGGCGTTGCTCGCTCGTCTGGAGTGCCCGCGACGATCAGGTTGCCGATATCATGGCCCTTGATGATGATGCGTTTCTGCAGCGGTTGCAGCACCGTTTTGGCTATCGGCTCGGCCAGCTGCAGCGGGTCGGGCGGCGTGTCGCCTATCCGTTGCGCTACCGCCAGGCGATGGAGTCGGTGCGCCCGCGCGTCGCGTTGATCGGCAATGCCGCCCACGCCATCCATCCGGTCACCGGCCAAGGCTACAACCTCGGCCTGCGTGATGTGGCGGTGTTGGCGGATCTGCTGGCCGATGCGGCCCGTGAGCGGAGCGATCCTGGTGAGATGGCGCTGCTCAACCGCTATACCGAGTGGCGTCACCAGGACCAGCGGCGGGTGGCGCTGATCACCGACAGCCTGGCGCGGCTCTTCGCCAACCCGTTGCCACCACTGCGTTTTGCTCGCAACCTGGGGTTGCTCGGCCTAGATGCCCTGCCCGGTCTGAAGCACTTGGTGGCACGCCAGTTCATGGGGCTGACTGGTCGCTTGCCGCGGCTTGCAAGAGGGATCCCCCTAAGATGAATGAGACGAACAAAAACGCCTTTGATCTGATCGTCGTCGGTGGCGGCATGGTGGGCTCCGCGCTGGCCTGCGCGGTGGCCGAACAGGGCCTTCAGGTCTGTGTACTGGAGGCACGGGAACCGCAGCGGCAGTGGCCCGCCGACGAGATTGACTTGCGAGTCTCCGCCCTGACCCGGGCCTCGCAGCGCATTTTGGAGAATCTGGGGGCCTGGGGGCGGATGAGCCAGTTGCGCATCAGCCCCTACAGTGAGATGCGCGTCTGGGATGCCGACGGCTTCGGCAAGATCCACTTCAGCGCCGCCGAGGTGGGCGAGGGCAACCTCGGCCATATTGTCGAAAACCGCGTCACCCAGCTGGCGCTGTGGGAGCGGCTGGCGACCTTTGCCAACCTCACCCGCATCTGCCCGGCAGCGCCGGTGAGCGAGCTGAGCCTCGGTGAGAACCCTGCGCTGGTGCTGGAAGATGGCCGCCGGTTGCAGGCGGATCTGGTGGTGGCGGCGGACGGTCGGGATTCGCAGATCCGCCAGCTGGCCGCCATCGGCACCAAAGGCTGGGACTACGACCAGCACGCCATCGTCGCCACCATCCGTCCACAGCAGCACCACCAATTCACCGCCTGGCAGCGTTTCATGCCCACCGGGCCGCTGGCGTTTCTGCCGCTCGACGATGGGCGCTGCTCCATCGTCTGGTCCGCTGCGCCGCTGCAGGCCCGTGAACTGATGGCGCTGGACGATGCCGCCTTCTGCCGGGAGCTGACCCGCGCCAGCGAATCGATCCTCGGCGAGGTATTGGAGGTCGGGCCGCGGGGCTGTTTCCCGCTGCGTCTCGGCCATAGCGAGACCTATATCCGCGAGGGGCTGGCGCTGGTGGGGGATGCGGCCCACGCGATCCATCCGCTGGCCGGGCAGGGGGTGAATCTGGGCTTCCTCGATGCCGCAACCTTGGCCGAGGTGCTGATCGAGGCGCGCTCGGCCGGGCGGCCGATCGGCGCCTTTGCCACTCTGCGCCGCTATGAGCGGGCGCGTAAGGGGAGCAATATGGCGATGCTGGGGGCGATGGATGGTTTCAAACGGCTCTTCAGCAACCAGATTCTGCCGCTGAAACTGGCACGCAACCTAGGCCTGAACCTCGCCGATCACGCCGGGCCGCTGAAGCAGTTGATGGTGCGTCGTGCGATGGGCATGGTCGGCGAGCTTCCCGCGCTGGCCCGTTGAGCAGTTAAATAGATATAGGGCGGCCCGCGACCGTCGCGTGGTATCGATTGAGATCAAGAAGAATGTCGGGCCGTGCCCGACCTACACATGCGCCATCTTCGATTGCCGGGCGAATAGCCTAGTTTTATACCGGAATCTACGCTGCTGACGGCCTGGCAAGGCTTACTCGACAGCGGTATAGTCCTTGGCTCGACCCGATACCCCGTGGGAGAGCTCGGCAGAGGCCGACGCCGAAGGCGCAAATCCGCCCGGAATCGCTCAGGCAAAAGGACCGCGGGGAGTGGGAGCTAGGCTCCCGGGTCGACTCTGGAGAGCGGTCATGAGACCCACCGACGGGGCAGGGGCCGGTAAGCCGGTTTCAAACTCTCAGGTTTTGGACAGAGGGGCGGCGCGGGACACTGGTGTTCCGCGCCGCCTTTTTGCGTTTTGGCCGGGAGAATGCCGATGGGGAAACAGACACCGCTCTACCAGAGCCACCAGAAGATGGGGGGGCGTATCGTGCCCTTCGGCGGCTGGGATATGCCGCTTCACTACGGCTCGCAGCTCGACGAGCACCACCAGGTCCGCCAGGATGCGGGGATGTTCGATGTCAGCCATATGTGCGTGGTTGATCTCAAAGGCGCCGGCGTGCGCCCCTTTCTGCAGCGACTACTGGCCAACGACGTGGCGCGTCTGCAGAGCCCGGGCAAGGCGCTCTACTCCTGCATGCTGAATGAACAGGGCGGGGTGGTGGACGACCTGATCGTCTACTTCCTGCGCGACGACTGGTATCGCTTAGTGGTCAATGCCGGCACCAGCGATAAGGATCTGGCCTGGATGGAGCTCCATGCGGCCGACTTCAAGCTGCAGATCATCCCTCGGCGTGATCTGGCGATGATCGCGGTGCAGGGTCCCAATGCCTGCGAAAAGGCGCTGCCGCTGCTGCCGGCTGAGATGCGGGATGCCGTCGCCGCACTCAAACCCTTCAATGCCGCTCCCGGCGAGAGCTGGTTTGTCGCCCGCACCGGCTACACCGGCGAGGATGGTTTCGAGATCATGCTGCCTGCGGCACAGGCCTCCGGGCTCTGGCAGCAGCTGGCGGATGCCGGGGTTGCCCCCTGTGGGCTGGGTGCGCGGGATACCCTGCGGCTGGAGGCGGGGATGAACCTCTATGGCTCCGATATGGACGAGGTGCAGTCGCCGCTTGAATCCGGTCTCGGCTGGACCGTTGCCTGGGAGCCAGCCGAGCGCCAATTTATCGGCCGCGAGGCGATCGAGGCGCAGCGCGATGACGCGCACAAGCAGCGTTTTATCGGGCTGCTGCTGCGCGGCCGCGGTGTGCTGCGCAATCACCTCAAGCTGTTCGATGGTGAGCAGCAGATCGGCGAGATTACCTCTGGTGGCTTCTCCCCGACCCTGCAGCGCGCCATCGCCCTGGCACGGGTGAGCGCAGGGATCGGCGAACACTGCGAGGTGGAGATCCGTGGCAAGCGGGTTGCCGTTGAGGTGGTTAAACCGCCCTTCGTGCGTAATGGCAAGGTCCTCGTATCAGTATAGAATCTAGTCTCCAAACTCTATCCAGATAAAGAAGGAAACAAACATGAGCAACACACCGAGCGATCTGCGCTACAGCAAGTCTCACGAATGGGTGCGCAACGAGGGTGACGGTAGCGTTACGATCGGCATCACCGAGCATGCCCAGGAGCTGCTGGGCGACATGGTGTTTGTCGAGCTGCCTGAGGTGGGCGATAGCCTCGATATTGAGGATGAAGTGGCGGTGGTCGAGTCGGTCAAAGCGGCGTCTGATGTCTACAGCCCGGTGGCCGGTGAGGTGATTGCGGTCAATGAGGCGCTCAACGATACGCCGGAGGCCATCAATGACGATCCCTACGGCGATGGCTGGATCTACAAGGTGAAGCTGGCGGATGCGGCCCAGCTGGATGCGCTGATGGATGCCGAGGCCTACCAGGCGCAGGTCGCCGAAGAAGAGTAACACTGGAGCGGATATGCCGTTTATTCCCCATAGCGAGGCCGAGACTCGCGAGATGCTCGCCGCCATCGGCGTCAGCGATCTCGATGCCCTGTTCGATGAGATCCCTGCGAGCCTGCGTTGCGGCGGGCTGGAGCAGATCCCGGAAGCGCTGTCGGAAATGCAGGTGGGTCAGCTGATGGGCAGTCGCGCCCGCCAGGATGGTCAGCCGCTCTGCTTCATTGGCGCCGGTGCCTACGACCACCACATTCCGGCGGCGGTCTGGCAGCTGGTCTCCCGCGGCGAATTTTACAGCGCCTATACCCCTTATCAGGCGGAGGCGAGCCAGGGCACCCTGCAGCTGCTCTACGAGTATCAGTCGATGATGAGCGCGCTGACCGGCATGGATGTCTCCAATGCCTCGCTCTACGATGGCGCCTCCGGTCTGGCTGAGGCGGTGTTGATGGCGGTGCGGGGGAATCGCAAGTCCAAGTCGAAGCGCATTCTGATGCCACGCAGTCTGCACCCCGCCTATCGCCGGGTGACCGACAATATCGTGCGCAATCAGGGCATCGAGCTGGTCGAGGTTGGTTTCGACGGCAATACCGGGCAGATCGACCAGGCGGCGCTGGAGGCCCATGCCGGCGAAGACTTCGCCGCGCTGGTGATCCCCCAGCCCAACTTCTTCGGCGTGCTCGAGCCGGTAGATGCGCTGGTCGACTGGGCCCATGCCAACGGTATGCTCGCCATCGCGGTGGTCAACCCGCTGGCGATCTCGGTGCTGCAGCCGCCCGGTGAGTGGGGTGAGTCGGGGGCCGATATCTGCTGTGGCGAGGGTCAGCCATTGGGCATCCCGCTCGCTTCCGGCGGCCCCTATTTTGGCTTCCTCTGCTGCAGTCAGAAGCTGGTGCGGCAGATGCCGGGGCGCATCATCGGCCGCACCGTCGATCTGGATGGCAAGCCTGGCTACACGCTGACCTTGCAGGCGCGGGAGCAGCATATCCGCCGCTCCAAGGCGACATCCAACATCTGTACCAACCAGGGTTTGATGATCACTGCGGCGACCATCCACATGGCGCTGCTGGGGGCTGAAGGGCTGGAGCGGGTTGCCGCCGCCAGTCATCAGAACACCCAGGCGCTGAGTCAGGCGCTCTGTCAGCTGCCGGGGGTGGAACCGATCTTCTCTGGTCCGATATTCCATGAGCGGGCGCTACGTTTGCCACTGCCGGTGAAAAACGCACTGCGCTCCCTCGCTGCCCACAATCTGCTGGGCGGCTTCGACCTCGGCGACGACTACCCAGAACTGGGCGAGGCGCTGTTGGTCTGTGCCACCGAGAAGCACACGGAAGAAGAGATCGCGCAGTACCAGAACAAACTACAGCGGGTGATCCAGGCCCAGACCAAGCCGGGCTGTAAGCTGCAGCCGAAGGATTGGTAGCGCCGCTGGCGGCGCGAACAGAATGACAGATACTTCGCGTCGCGAGCGGCGCTCCTACGGAAGAGATAGAGCAGAGCGAAACTGATGTTGATCTACGAACAGTCATCCGATGGTCGCCGGGCGGTGGCCCAAGCGCCTCTTCAGCGGGCCTCTCTGCAGACCATTCCTGCAGAGTTTCGGCGCAAAAAATCGGCCGTCCTGCCGCAAGTCTCGGAGATGCAGACGGTGCGCCACTATACGCGGCTGTCGCAGAAGAACTTCTCCATCGACACCCAATTCTATCCGCTCGGTTCCTGCACCATGAAATACAACCCGCGTGGCTGTAACGAGCAGGCGATGTTGCCGGGCTTCCTCGCCCGCCACCCCTATGCGCCGGAGAGCCGCAGCCAGGGTTTTATGGCCTGCCTGTTCGATCTGCAGGAGTTGCTCAAGGAGGTTACCGGTATGTATGCGGTGTCGCTCTCGCCGGCAGCCGGCGCCCAGGGTGAGTTCGCCGGGGTGGCGATGATCCGCGCCTACCACGATGCTCGTGGCGACCGCGAGCGGTGCGAGATCCTGGTCCCCGACGCAGCGCATGGCACCAATCCCGCCTCGGCGGTGATGTGTGGTTACAAGGTGCGCGAGATCCCGACTGGGGCCAACGGCGATATCGATCTGGAAGCACTGAAACAGGTGCTGGGGCCGCAGACTGCCGGCATCATGCTCACTAATCCCTCCACCCTGGGCGTGTTTGAGCGGCGCATCGAGGAGATTGCCGCGCTGGTGCATCAGGCGGGGGGGCTACTCTACTACGACGGTGCCAATCTGAATGCGATTCTCGGCAAGGTGCGTCCCGGCGACATGGGTTTCGATGTGATCCACATGAACCTGCACAAGACCTTCTCCACCCCCCATGGTGGCGGTGGTCCCGGTGCCGGGCCGGTGGGGGTGAGCGAGCGGCTGGAGCCCTATCTGCCGGTGCCGATGGTAGCGCGAGATGGTCAGGACTACGTCTGGCTGAGCGAGGCGCAGCGCCCCGATTCGATCGGCCGTCTCTCCGTCTTTGCCGGCAACGCCGGCATTCTGCTGCGTGCCTACATCTACGCCCGCATGCTGGGGCGCGAGGGCATGCATCGGGTGGCAGAGTTCTCCACGCTCAACGCCAACTACCTGATGAAACGCCTCACCGAGGCAGGTTTTGATGCTGCCTATCCGCAGAGGCGCGCCAGCCATGAGTTTATCCTCACTCTCAGGCGCCAGGCGAAAGAGCTGGGCGTGAATGCGATGGATTTTGCCAAGCGCATGCTCGACTTTGGTGTGCATGCCCCCACCACCTACTTCCCGCTGCTGGTGCCCGAGTGTCTGCTGATCGAGCCCACCGAGACCGAGACTCGCGAGGAGCTGGATCACTTCGTCGAGGTGCTGAAGCAGATTCAGCAGGAGGCGGAGACGGATGCGCAGCGGCTCAAGCAGGCCCCCTATTCGCTGCCGGTGCGATGCCTCGATGATGTGCGCGCCGCCCGCGAGCTGGATCTGGCGTGGCGGCCGGGCGGGGTGTGAAACGGACTCCCTCTGCTGCTATGGATTGTCCGGCACTTAAATATGGCAGACGCATGGGTCGGGCTGTGCCCGACACTATTCGTGATTTCAATCGCTTTCAGATGGCGGCCGTGGGCCGCCCTATCTCCGTAACTCACAGCCTTTTGTCGGCGGTCGTCGGCAGGCCGCCCCCCACCAAACAGGAAATTCTATGTCTGCACTGATCTGCGGCTCGTTCGCCTTCGACACCATCATGGTCTTCCATGACCACTTCAAGAACCACATCCTGCCGGAGCAGGTACACATCCTCAATGTCTCTTTTCTGGTGCCCGATATGCGCCGTGAGTTTGGTGGCTGTGCCGGCAACATTGCCTACAATCTGAAGCTGCTGGGCGGTGACGGCCGTCCGGCCGGTACTGTAGGGACCGACTTTGGTCCCTACGCGGAGTGGATGGATGGCAACGGCATCAGCCGTGATCAGATCAAGGTGATCGACGACGCCTACACTGCCCAGGCCTACATCACCACCGATAACGACGACAACCAGATCACCGCCTTCCATCCTGGCGCGATGAACCATGCCCATGAGATCGATGTGAGCCAGGTGGAGGGTGTCAGCCTTGGCATGGTCTCGCCAGATGGCCGTCAGGGGATGATCGATCACGCCCGGCAGTTTGCCGAAGCGGGCATTCCTTTCATCTTTGACCCGGGTCAAGGTATGCCGATGTTCGATGGCAATAATCTGCTTGAGTTCGCCGAGCAGGCCAGCTGGCTCGCCTTCAACGACTACGAGGCGCGCCTGATGGAGGAGCGCACTGGCAAGACGCCGGAGCAGCTGGCGGAGATGGTCGAGGCGGTGATCGTCACCCGCGGTGGCGAGGGTTCCCATATCTACACCAAGGATCGCTGTTTCGATATCCCGGTGGCCAGCGCCAAGGCGCTGCTCGATCCCACCGGTTGTGGCGATGCCTTCCGTGCCGGGTTAGTCTACGGCCTGATGAACGGCATGGACTGGGAGACCACCGGACGCATTGCCTCGCTGATGGGGGCCTACAAGATCGAGCAGGCGGGGACCCAGAACCACGTCTTTACCCGGGAGGAGTTTGCCGCCCGCTTCAAGCAAGCGTTCGACTACTCCTTCGAATAGCTAATCAGGAACAAGATGAGCGGACACTTCAACGACAGCGGCTTCGTGCCGCTCAACATCGCGGTGCTGACCCTGTCGGATTCACGCACAGAGGAGACCGACAAGTCGGGGCTGATCCTCAAGGAGCGCGCCCTGGAGGCGGGGCACCGGGTGGTGGAGAAGGCGATCGTGCCGGACGATGTCTATCAGATGCGGGCGATCGTCTCGCGCTGGATCGCCGACGACGATGTGCACATCATCATCAGCACCGGCGGCACCGGCATCACCGGCCGCGACAGCACCCCGGAAGCGCTGCAGCCGCTGTTCGATAAGTCGATCGAGGGCTTTGGTGAGCTGTTCCGCACCATCTCCCTGGAGGAGATCGGCGCCTCGGCGATCCAGTCCCGGGCGATCTCGGGGCTGGCCAACGGCACCCTGATCTTCTGCCTGCCTGGCTCCACCGGTGCCTGCCGTACCGGCTGGGACAAAATCCTCAAGGAGCAGCTCGACCACCGCACCCGTCCCTGTAATTTTGCCCAGATGTTCCCTCGCCTGCTGGAGAGCTGAGGCATACTTAGATCGATCCTTTCCGGAGATTGCATTGCCATGAGTAGTTGTGACTGTGACCATCACGCCGCAGGGCCAAAGCTGAAGCCCATCGAAGAGGCGCTCGAGTTTCTGCTGCAGCGCGCCAAGCCGATCAGCGATATCGAGAGCATCCCCACCGGTGAGGCATTGGGTCGGGTATTGGCCGCTCCGGTGGTCAGTCAGGTGACGGTGCCGCCTTGGAATAACAGCGCGATGGATGGCTACGCGGTGCGGGTTGCTGATCTTGATGGCGAGCGGCCACGGCTGCCAGTCTCGCAGCGTATCCCCGCCGGTGCCTGCGGCAGTGAGCTGGAGCTGGGTACCGCGGCACGCATCTTCACCGGCGCGCCAGTACCGTCGGGTGCCGATGCGGTGGTGATCCAGGAGGTCTGCGAGGTCGATGGCGAGGATGTAATCATCACTGAGTGCCCCAAGCCGGGTGCCAACATCCGTCTCGCCGGTGAGGATATCGAGCAGGGCGCCGAGGTGGTTGCCGCCGGTACCCGCCTGGCGCCGCAACATCTGGGGCTGGCCGCCTCGGTCGGCGTGGCCGAGCTACAGGTCTATCGTCGCCTCAAGGTGGCGGTGTTCTCCAGCGGTGATGAGCTGGTGATGCCGGGCGGCGAGCTCGGTCCGGGGCAGATCTACAACTCCAATCAGTTCACCCTGGGGGGGCTGCTGCAGACGCTGGGCTGCGAGGTGGTGCAGCTCGGCATCGTCGAAGATACCTTCGATGCCACTTGCGAGGCGCTCTCCCGTGGTGCGGAGATGGCTGATCTGGTGGTCGCCTCCGGCGGGGTCTCGGTGGGTGAGGAGGATCACGTCAAGCCAGCGGTGGAGAAGCTCGGCTCTCTCGATCTGTGGAAGATCGCGATCCGCCCCGGTAAACCGCTCGCCTTTGGTCATATCGGTGAGACTCCGTTCATCGGCACGCCCGGCAATCCAGTGTCGCTGTTTGTCACCTTCTGTGTCTTCGCCCGTCCCTACATTCTCCGATCCCAGGGGGTGGCGGGAGATCTGCAGCCGAAAGAGGTGAGTGCGGCGGCGGCCTTCGACTGGAAAAAGGCGGAGAAACGCCGCGAGTATGCCCGTGCTCGACTGGTCTCGGGTGCGGCGGGGGAGTTGCAGGTGGAGCTCTATCCAAGTCGCTCTTCGGGGGTGCTCAGCTCTGTCGCCTGGGCCGATGGGCTAGTGGTGATCCCGGAGGGGCGTACCTTCAGTCGTGGTGAGCCAGTCCGCTTTATTCCTTACACTGAGTTGATGTCATGATCCAGATACGCTTTTTTGCCCGGCTGCGCGAAATGCTGGAGGTGGAGTCGGAGCAGATGGAGTTGGCGGGCGTGGCGACCATCGCAGATGTGGTGGAGCAGCTACAGCAGCGCGGAGGTGTCTGGCAGCAGGCCTTCGGTGGTGGCAATACGGTGATGATGGCGCTAAATCAAGAGATGGCCTCGGCTGAGAGTGCGGTCGCCGATGGCGACGAGGTGGCCTTTTTTCCGCCAGTGACCGGTGGCTGAGGCGTGGCGATGAACGAGATCCGGGTGCAGAGCGAGCCGTTTGACCCCAATGTCGAGGTCGACCTGCTGCGTAACCATAGCCCCTCGATCGGTGGTGTGGTCAGTTTTATCGGTCAGATGCGCGATTTCAACGACGGCGATGCGGTGCTGGCGATGACCCTGGAGCACTACCCGGGCATGACCGAGAAGGCGTTGGCCGCGATCGTCGATGAGGCCAATGCGCGCTGGGAGTTGATGGGGGTACGGGTGGTGCATCGGGTCGGGCGGATGTTGCCAAAGGATCCGATTGTGTTGGTGGCGGTGGCCAGCTCGCATCGTGGCGAGGCCTTCCAGGCCTGTGAATTCATCATCGACTATCTGAAGACCCGCGCACCCTTCTGGAAGCGTGAGGAGAGCGTCGAGGGTGCTCGCTGGGTCGATGCGCGGGAGAGTGACGATCACGCGGAGGCGCGCTGGAAGGGGTGAACGCTCCCAGCGCCTGTGGATTTTGCTTCAATTTGCCAGGCTTTCGGCGAGGATTTGCCGAGTCTCGCCGCTTGCCTTGGCCATTACCTCTTCGATCTTGCCGCCAAACAGCCGTGACATCAGCCCGGTATTTACCTCAGCAACCCGCACCTCACCCTGAGATGTCTCGTAGATGCTGATGCGGCAGGGCATCAGGGCCGAGACACGTTTGTTGCTATCCTTGCTGAGGATTTCGTAGGCGTATCCCGGCTGGCAGAGTGACAGCACCTTGATCCGGTTGATGCCCTTGTAGCCCTCCTTGTCGAGTGATTTCTGGATGTTGTAGACCTTGGGCTGGACCCAGCCGTGGGCGGTGATTGAGTCACGGATGGTGGTTACGGTCTGCTCAAAATCGAGCGGGCTGTTGTGAACGCGGATCATCGCCTGTGGTAATGTGATCCAGAGGGTGCCAGCGGTGAGCAGTATCCCTGCAAAAAGGCCGCCGGCGAAGGTGAGATAGCGGGATTTCATGCTGCACCTCCCGGTTGTTATCGTGAAGGCAAAAGCGCATTGGCTTCTCTGCTACATAATTATATTAGAAAATTTTAATTATTCTATTTGCAGGCACCTTCTCTCCGATTTTCATCGGAGAGCGTACGATGTGGAATCGCTTCATGGACGGTATTGGGGCTGATCTCTGTGATGCGGCTGGATGAGAGTGTCCGATTGTCGGTGGAGTCGTGGATGAATATGGTGGAATCATGCAAGCTTGGCGGCTTGCGATTCACCTGGGAGGACTGCCCAGGATGGGGAGGGCAGGCACAGGCCGGGGCTGCTCCACCCCGGCCTGCGGATCTATTTTTGGCTGTGAAGCATCGCCTGTTCGAAGATGCTGCGTTTGATCCGGCTGCGAATCGGTTCAGGCAAGCTGCTCCAGGTCTTGGCTACCTCCACGCTCTCTGGGTCCAGTTCAGAGCTGGATTTTTCGCCAAACATGAGCCAAGCGGGGTTGACGTCCAGCACGGCAGCGATTTGATCGATCTTGCGTGGACGCAGACTTTTGCCGTTTTCGATCTTCTGGATCACAGCCTGGTTGGTGCCGGCCCGGAGGGCGAGTTCCTCCTGCGTCCAGCCGCGTTCCCGGCGTTTCCTGCGAAGTCTTGAGCCTAGTGTGTCCATAGAGCGAGGAATGTAGGTTTCAAAGTATTGTGCATGTGCGTATGCCATATTGGTTCCCTGTCGTGGTCGAGGTCAGTTGAGCAATTCGGTCTGACCTAGATAACGACCTGAGAATCAAAATCTTGACACTCTGCAAATTGTTGACGCATTCTTTGTGAAGCTCATTCCAGTAGACCAAAATAGTGAGAACTGGTTCACAAAATACTATCACATGGATAGTAGCTGATAACGTTTTCGCTAGTCGTTTAGGTGGTTTGAGAATTTTTATTCCTTAAGGATCTGACAAGATGTTGACCTACCCCGAAATTGATCCTGTTGTGTTCGCCTTGGGCCCGCTCAAAGTGCACTGGTATGGGGTCATGTATCTCATCGCCTTTTGGTTTGGATGGTGGCTGGGGCGGCTGCGTGCCGCGCGAAAAGACAGTGGCTGGACCCCGGAGCAGGTCGATGATCTGGTTTTTTATATCGTCCTGGGTGTGGTGTTAGGGGGGCGGCTTGGTTACATGCTCTTTTATGGTTGGCCTCGCCTGATCGAAGATCCGCTGATGTTGCTGCGGGTCTGGGAGGGAGGGATGGCCTTCCACGGCGGCCTGCTGGGGGTGATTACAGCGATGTGGCTGTTTGCCAGGAAGCACAACAAGCCTTTCTTTGAGGCGACAGATTTCCTGGCGCCGCTGGTGCCGACTGGGTTGGCAGCGGGGCGGATTGGTAATTTTATTAATGCGGAGCTGTGGGGAGCGCCCACAAGTCAGCCTTGGGGGATGCAGGTCTCCTGCCAGGTGGCGCCCGACCTTTGTAGCCGGGTGGGGAGCTTGGCGGAGGGGCTCTATTCAGTTCCGGTGCATCCGAACCAGCTCTATGAATTCCTGCTGGAGGGGGTGTTGCTGTTTCTGGTTCTCTGGCTCTTCTCTCTGCGGCCCCGGCCGCGCATGGCAGCCTCTGGCTTGTTCCTGCTCAGTTATGGCATCTTCCGCTCTCTGATCGAGCTGGTGCGGATGCCGGATGCGCATATCGGATATCTGGCGTTTGACTGGCTAACCATGGGGCAGTTGCTGTCACTGCCGATGATTATTGCAGGGGCCATCCTTATTCTGTTGGCCTATCGCAATCGTGGAAATCTGGAAGGCTGAAATGAAACAATATCTTGATCTGATGCGGCATGTGCGTGACCAAGGCGTCACCAAGGGCGATCGCACCGGCACCGGCACCTGCAGCGTGTTCGGTTATCAGATGCGTTTTGATCTCGCTGAAGGCTTTCCGGCACTGACCACCAAGAAGCTCCACCTGCGCTCGATTATCCACGAACTGCTCTGGTTCCTGCAGGGCGACACCAATATCCGTTACCTGAAGGAAAACGGAGTCAGAATCTGGGACGAGTGGGCGGACGAAAACGGCGATCTGGGGCCGGTTTACGGTTACCAGTGGCGTTCCTGGCCCGTACCTGACGGTGGCAGTATCGACCAGATCAGCCTGCTGCTGGAGCAGCTGAAGAGTAACCCCGACTCCCGCCGCCACATCATTACCGCCTGGAATCCGGCCGATGTGGAGCAGATGGCGCTACCACCCTGCCATTGCCTGTTCCAGTTCTATGTGGCGGAGGGGCGGCTCTCCTGCCAGCTCTATCAACGCAGTGCGGATATCTTCCTGGGGGTGCCCTTCAATATCGCCTCCTATGCGCTGCTGACCATGATGATGGCGCAGGTCAGCGGACTACAGCCGGGGGCGTTTATCCACACCTTTGGCGATGCCCACCTCTACTCGAATCATCTGGAACAGGTGGAGTTGCAGCTTGGCCGTGAGCCGCGCCCCTTGCCGACCATGCGCATCAATCCTGAGGTGAGAGACCTGTTCGCCTTCCGGTATGAAGATTTCGAGCTGCTCGACTATGATCCACATCCGCACATCAAGGCGCCGGTAGCAGTTTAAGCGGCGCGCCTGTAAGATGCGGCGACATGCAAGCCGCCGCCCCGAAAATCTCCATCATCGCCGCGATGGCGCGGAACCGGGTTATCGGCCGTCACAATCGGATGCCCTGGCATTTGCCGGCGGATCTCAGGCACTTCAAGGCGCTGACTATCGGCAAGCCGATCGTGATGGGACGCAAGACTTGGGAATCCTTGCCTGGCCTGCTGCCCGATCGTCCGCACATCGTGGTTACCCACAACCCAAGCTACCACGCCGAAGGTTGCGCCCTGGTGCACTCCATCGACGAGGCGATAGCGGTCGCCGGTGAGGTGGAGGAGATTATGGTCGTCGGTGGCGGGGCATTTTATGCGGAGATTCTGCCGCGGGTGGGGCGGATCTATCTGACCCTGGTGGATGCCGAGATCGAGGGTGATACCCTGTTCCCCGATCTCGATATGGCCGAGTGGGTCGAACGCTCGCGTGAGCGTCACCTCGCGGATGAGAAGAACGCCTATCCCTACAGTTTCATCGTCCTCGAGCGGAAATGATCACTGTTGGGTAGGAGTAGGAGCGCCGCTTGCGGCGCGAAGCCTGCCTATTCGCGCTGCGAGCAGCGCTCCTTCCGTTGTTTCTGCTTTAATCCTCGCCCTGCTCGCTGCCGCCGCCTTGGGGCGCATGCTCCAGGATCCGGTCGGCCATGCGTGAGAAGGGTAGGCTCTGGATCCACACCGTGCCGCTGCCGCTGAGGGTGGCGAGGAAGATGCCCTCGCCGCCAAACAACATCGACTTGAGTCCGCCTGACATCTCGATGCTGTAGTCGATGCCCTCGGTGAAACCAACCAGACAGCCGGTATCGACCCGTAAGGTTTCGCCGTTCAGCTGCTTCTCCACTACCGTGCCGCCGGCCTGGATGAAGGCGGTGCCGTCCCCCTCCAGGCTCTGCAGGATGAAGCCCTCACCACCGAACAGGCCGCTGCCGAGCTTTTTTGTGAAGGCGATGCCGAGCTTGGTGCCGAGGGCGGCGCAGAGGAAGGCATCTTTCTGGCAGATCACCTTACCGCCGAGGGCAGCCAGGTTGAGCGGTATCACGCTGCCGGGAAAGGGGGCGGAGAAGGCGACCCTGCGCTTGCCGGCGGAGCCTGAGTGGGTGAAGTGGGTGGTGAACAGCGACTCGCCGGTGATCATGCGTTTGCCGGCGCTGAATAGCTTACCGAAGATGCCCTGGTCCGGGTTGGAGCCGTCGCCCATCTTGGTTTCGAAGCTGATCTCCCGCTCCAGGTAGGTCATGGCGCCCGCCTCGGCGATCACCGTCTCGCCCGGGTCGAGCTCCACCTCCACCAGTTGCAGGTCATGGCCAAGGATCTGGTAATCAATGTCATGGGCTCGCATCTCGATTCTCCCAATTGTTGTTTGTCGGCTGGAGGGGGTGTCCCGCCCGCTATTCGTCGCCTGGGGTCAAGCTGGGTGTGCAGTCGCTCTGCTGCACGGTTGGCGGTTTCTTCTTGTGCGGCCGCAGTGCGGTGAGTGTGCCGCCCCAAAGGCAGCCGCTGTCGACGCACCAGGTGTTATCTGTGTGCTGGTAGCCCAGGGTCGACCAGTGACCAAAGATGATTTGATCGTTGCGGCTGGCGCGCCCCGGCACTTTGAACCAAGGGAGCAGTGACGGATCTGCGGAGCCTGGTGCGCCCTTCTCACGCAGCGCCAGTTGGCCATCCGGGGTGCAGAAGCGCAACCGGGTGAAGCAGTTGGCGATGAAGCGCAGCCGGTCGAGGCCCCTGAGATCGTCTGACCAGCGGTCCGGTTCGTTGCCATACATGGCGTGACAGAATTCATGGAAGCGAGGCCCCTGCAACGCGGCCTCCAGCTCCCGCGCGCGCTGCATTGCGGTAGGGATATCCCACTGCGGTGGCAGTCCGGCATGGATGATGCTGTAGCCGCGTTTTTTGTTGTGGTACATCACTCGCTGATGGCGCAGCCAGTGCAACAACTCCTCGCGGTCTTTAGCGAGCAGAATTGGCTCTAGGCTGCCGTGTTTGTAGTGGCGCTTGTTGCCTTGGGAGAGGGCTAGCAGGTGCAGGTCGTGATTGCCGAGCACGGTGACTGCGCTGCGCCCAAGTGATTTGACAAAACGCAGTACCTCGAGGGATTGAGGGCCGCGGTTGACTAGGTCGCCGGCAAACCAGAGACGGTCTTTGGCAGGATCAAAACGGATCTGCTCGAGCAGCCGCCGTAACTCGTCGTAACACCCCTGAATATCGCCGATTGCCCAGACCGCCATAGCCTTCCTGATGCTTGTGGAAAAGGCGTTCGATTATACCGTTTCTCTGCCAGGCTGGGAGGGGATGCGTTTGCGCAGGTCGATAAAGCGAAACCAGCCGTTGCCGCCGGCCTCGCGGTTGTGCACGACTTCCAGTTCGGGGCAGCGCGACAGCAACTGCTCGAATACCACGTTGGTGCGGGTGGCGACCAGCCCCAGCAGTGGACTGATGGCGCGCCGCAGTGGCGCCAGCTGGCTGGGGCGCAAGAATTTGTCGAAGATGTGGATCTGCCCGCCCGGGCGCAGCACCCGACAGGCCTCCTGCAGCGCCAGCTCCGGTTTGGGCACCACCGCCAGGATCAGGTGCATCACCACCCGGTCAAAGCTGGCGTCGGCGTAAGGCAGCTGCATCGCGTTGCCTTGTTCCAGTTTGATCTCCACCCGATGTTGCTCAGCGCGGCTGCGTGCCCGCTTGAGCATCGCTGGAGTCAGGTCGATGCCGGTATAGCTCGGTCCGGCTGGGAGATGGGGGATATCAAGGCCGCTGCCGATGCCGGGGATCAGGATCGATTCGTGCCCCGCCCCGCGCAGCGCCAGCAGGCTCTCGCAGCGTTTATCGTGAAACGCGCGATCGACAAACAGATCGTAGATCGGCGCCCATAGGGTGTAGCTGTATCTGAGGCTCAATGGAGGCTGCCGGGGCGCTGCAGCACAAACAGCGGGATGCTCGCCTCGAAGGGGTTGCCCTCCGGATCGACCATCTCGTAGCTCCCTTCCATGCTGCCGACCGGGGTGTCGAGCACGGTGCCGCTAGTGTAGCGGAATGCCTCTCCCGGGTTGAGATGAGGTTGTTCGCCTACCACGCCATCCCCCTTGACCTCCTGAATCTTGCCGTTGGCATCGGTGATGATCCAGTGGCGCTTCATCAGGCGGGCGGCCTGCAGCCCATCGTTGCGGATGGTGATGGTGTAGGAGAAGACATAGCGGCGCGACTCGGGGTTCGACTGCGACTCTACGTAACGGGTTTCAACCTCGATGTCGATCAAGTTAGTGCCTGGTTTCATCAATTTGGTATTCAAAAAGGGGGCTCCCAAGATTACTGAGCACGGCCCTTGAGCGCAATGCTCCTGGGGTCAAGAAACACATCGTATGGCCGATTAAGTCTCAATAGGAACAGAAATCTGGAGATATGTGATGCGCTGCTGTGTAGCCTTGATAAGTTTGGTGTTGGCGATGCCGCTGGCCGCCTTGGAGCCGGGCCAGGAGTTGGTGGCTGCCGCCGCCGCGGGTCGGGTGGAGAAGGTGCGGGATCTGCTTTCCCAGGGGGTCGATGCCAACAGCAAGTATCCGACCGGGCGCAGCGCGATTCAGCTGGCGGCATTCAACGGCAACATCAAGACGGTGCGATCCCTGCTTGCCGCTGGTGCCGATCCTGCCCTGGCTGATGCCCGTGGCATTACACCACTGATGGATGCGGCGGCGTTTGCTCACCCCAAGGTTGTGGGGTTGCTGATCCAGGCCGGGGTGGATGTGAATGCCAAGGACAGTACCGGCAACTCGGCCCTGAGTCTGGCGAAAAAGGGCGGACACAGTCGGGTGGCTGAGCTGCTCACCGCGGCGGGGGCGGTGGAAGAGGCTGCTCCGGAGGAGGGGGCCGAGGGTGAGACAGACACGGCAGAGCAGGGTAAGGCGGACGAAAAGAAATAGTCGTGGCCATTTTGGCTTGTTCTGAACCTTATACCCTGCATTTTTTAGGGATTAAACTTCCTGAGCTGGCCGTTAACCGGTCAGCTGTGAACTGAGTCGTGGTTCCTAAAAATGATGACACCGTACACTGGTATCCAACAATAACGAGGAGGGTTTAAGATATGCAGAGAGACTCAACAATAAGTCGCAAGCCCGATTTCCTGATTACCCTGGTGGCAGTGGTGTTGATCGGGGTGCTGGTCACTATCTCATTCCAGTTCTAATGCGGCGGCCATCAGGGCCGCTGATCTGAAAATGGCCTGAGAGACAAGTCGTAACGCCCACCCAGGGGGGAGTGCCGTAGGCACTGGGCGCGGGTGGCGAGTTTCTCAGGTCATCCTCAATACCTGCCGGCGTCGCCGGTGCGACACAGTGTCCCGATTCCCAATCATCCCGGCTGATATGATAGATTGCCGCCTTTTCAATCATCAGGTGGCAGGCTATGAGTGAAAGGCGACGTGTCGGTGTGGTCGGTGTCGGATATCTGGGCCGTTTTCATGCCCTCATCTATTCGCGTATGCCTGACGTGGAGCTGGTTGGGGTGGTGGACAACGACTGGGAGCGGGCGCAGCAGGTGGCTGAAGAGGCCGGCTGCGATGCGTTGCGCGACCCCGGTGATCTGCTCGAACGGGTCGATGCGGTGAGTGTGGTGGTGCCCACCAGCCTGCATCTTGAGATCGCCCGGCCATTTCTCGAGCGCGGTGTCGCGATGCTGCTGGAAAAACCGATCGCCTCCACGGTAGAACAGGGCGCCGAGATTGTGCGTCTTGCTGAAGCCTCCGGGGCGCTGCTGCAGATCGGCCATCTGGAGCGCTTCAATGCCGGGGTGATGGCGCTGGCAGAGCGCATCAGCAAGCCGCGCTTCATCGAGGCCCATCGCATGGGTGAGTTTGTCGCCCGCGCCACCGACGTGGATGTGGTCTCCGACCTGATGATCCACGACATCGACATCATCCTCTCTCTGGTGGACTCGGAGATCAGCTCGATCGCCGCGGTTGGCACACGGGTGTTGACTTCGCACATCGATATCGCCAATGCCCGGCTGGAGTTTGTCGACGGTACCGTCGCCAACGTCATCGCCAGTCGCGTCTCCGAGCAGACCATGCGGCGCATCCGGGTGTTTGCGGAGAACCGTTACGAATCCCTCGACTTTGTCGGTCAGACCATCGATACCGCCTACCCGCAGCCAAAGTTGGGTGAGGCCTGGCCGGAGATCGTCAAACAGCGTATCCAGGTGGAGCCGGTGAAGCCGCTGGATGCGGAGCTGCGCGCCTTTATCGATAGTGTGCGTGACGGTACGCCGCCACTGGTTGATGGGCGTGTTGGGCAGAAGGCGCTGGAAGTGGCGATGCAGGTGAAGGAGAAGATACTCAACAGTTAACCGGCTGTTGAGTCTATTCAGTTGATGCTGAGGATGCGGTTCTCCGCCATGCGGATCGCCATCGCCACCGCCTGCTGCAGACTGCCGGGGTTGGCGTCGCCACTACCGGCCAGATCGAGGGCGGTGCCGTGGTCAACCGAGACCCGCACCACCGGCAGCCCCAGGGTGATGTTGACCGCCTGACCAAACCCCATGTGCTTGAGCACCGGCAGACCCTGGTCGTGATACATCGCCAGCACCACATCGGCGCGTCGTAGATACTTCTGGGTGAACAGAGTGTCTGCAGGCAGCGGGCCGGTGAGCCTGATGCCCTCGGCTCGAAGTGATTCAAGCACTGGTTCGATGACCTCGATCTCCTCGCGCCCCAGATGGCCATCCTCGCCAGCGTGGGGGTTGAGGCCGCAGACCAGGATGCGTGGTCGGGCGATACCACAGCTGCCGCTCAGATCTCGCACCAGGGTGCGGATTACCCGCTCCAGACGCTCGCGGGTGATCTGTGTGCTGACCTGGCTGAGCGGCAGATGCGTGGTTGCCAGGGCCACCCGCAGCCCCTCGGTGGCAAGCATCATCACCGCCTCGCTCTGGCAGAGCTGCGCCAGATATTCGGTATGGCCGGTAAATGGATGGCCCGCTTCGTTGATCACCCCCTTATGTACCGGGCCGGTGACCAGTGCCTGAAAGTGGCCATCGAGAGCCTGCCGAGTGGCGACCCGCAGAGTCTCCAGCACATAACCCGAGTTGGCGCTGTCGAGCCGGCCGCACTGCTCCTCCCGAGCCAGCGCCACCGACAGCACCGGTAGGCTGCCGGGAGGGTTGGGGGTGGCGGGGGTGCGTGGATCGAAGCGCGTGATCTGCAGTGGCAGACCGAGCAGCGCGGCGCGGCGTTGCAGCAGTTGCGGGTCGGCCACCGCCACCAACTGCCCCGCCATCGGTTGCTGCGCCAGCATCACGCAGAGATCGGGACCGATGCCGGCGGGCTCGCCGGGGGTGAGCGCGATGCGCGGTAGCATCATGGGAGTGGCTCCAGGTGGATCTCCACATAGGCCTCGTCGCGCAGCCGGCGCAGCCACAGCTCGATCGCCTCATCCGACTTCTGTTTGCGGATCGACTTGCGTGCATTGTCGCGGGCGATCTGCTCGGTGTTGTCGTGGTTGCGTCGCTCCAACAGTTGCACGATGTGCCAGCCGAAGGGGGATTTGAAGGGTTCGCTGATCTCGCCGGCGGCCAGCGTATCCATCTGTTGCTCGAATGCTGGCACCGTGTCGCCGGGATTGAGCCAGCCCAGGTCGCCACCCTTGATTGCCGAGGCCTTGTCGTCGGAATGGGCGCGCGCCAGCGGCTCAAAGGGCTCGCCGTTAAGAATGCGCTCACGCAGGCCCTGCAGACGGCGTTTTGCCTCGGAGTCAGAGACGATCTCGTTGGTGTTGATCAGGATGTGGCGGGCATGGGTCTGGCTGACCAGGTGACGCTTGGCGCCTCTGACCTCGACCAGCTTGATGATGTGGAAGCCGGAAGCGTTACGCACCGGGTCGCTGATATCGCCGGGTTCGAGCTGGTCCATCAAGTGGGTGAAGATAGAGGGCACCCGGGCTGCCTCTATCCAACCCAGGTCGCCTCCCTCAAGGGCCTGGCGGCCATCCGACTCACGGATCGCGGTGCTGCTGAAGTCGGCGCCTTCACGCAGTTCCAGGACCAGCTGTTCGGCCTTGCCGCGTGCCGCCTGCACATCCTCGGGCGCAGCCCCCTCGGGGGTGGCGATGAGGATGTGCTGTATGTGAAAGGCGGCGCGCTGGCGGCTGGAACCCGCCTCGCGCGCCATATGGCTCCGCACATCCTGTTCGGTGATGACGATGCGGTTGACCACCTCTTTCTGGCGCAGGCGGTTGATGATGATTTCGCGACGCAGCTTCTCGCGGAAGTGAGTGAAGTTGATGCCGTCGTTCTCCAGGGTCTCACGCAGCTGGTTGAGGCTGATGTTGTTGTTACGCGCGATGCTGGCGATGGTCCGCGACAGGGTGGCGTCGTCGACCGTGATGCCGAGGCGGGTGGCGGTCTGCAGTTGCAGTTGATTGGTGATCATGCGCTCCAGCACCTGCTGTTCGAGGATCGCCTGGCTTGGCAGCTGGGTACCCTGCTGGGTCAGTTGCGCGGCGGTCTCCCTAACGCTGCTGTCGAGTTCGCTGCGGGTGATGATGTCGTCATTGACCAGCGCCACAATGGCGTCGAGGGCGTTAGCCTGCAGGCCGAGGCTGGCCAGCATCAGCAGGACGGCAGTCAGTAAGTGCTGCGGGTGGAGGGTTGGTCGCATCGGTATTTACTCTGGTTGATAGCCGAAGATGGAATCTTTCAGGGTCTGCTCGGCACCACGGCCGAAGGCACCCAGTCCGTTGAGTACCAGCTGCAGCATTATGCGCTTATCGGCCTTCTCGTCGGCGTCGGTGACATAGCTCTGAAATACAGCGCGCAGCCGCCAGCAGCAGCGCCCGCCGTAGTCCAGACCGATCACTTGGTTCATGCTGCGTCGGTGGAGTAGCGACTGTTTCAGGGCGGCGATGG
This sequence comes from endosymbiont of Ridgeia piscesae, assembly GCF_001443665.1. Lineage (NCBI taxonomy): Bacteria > Pseudomonadati > Pseudomonadota > Gammaproteobacteria > endosymbiont of Ridgeia piscesae. The sequence goes on from NZ_KQ557115.1 coordinate 97,322, forward strand.
CGGTAAGCCTATAGCTGAAGGGCCAGTAGAGAGAGAAGTCGACGTCTTCGATGGTGTTGCGTTGGTAGTTGTAGCCGAGATTGAATAGGTGCTGTTCGCGATCCTTATAGTGGATACCGGCGCGGGCGCGGTCGAAACGCCCGTCCTCCAGGTTGGAATCCCAGCGCAGGATGGCGGAGCTGCTCCACTGGTTACTGATTTGGGCGCTGAGTTCGCCGACGATGGCCGATTCGCTGTCGGTTTCGCTGGTGATGTCCGGTAGTTGCACCTCGCGGTCGTGGAAGTAGAAGATCTGGCCGATGCTGGCGCGCAGTCGCTGGCGGCCGCTGCGCTGCTCCAGCAGCCGTGAGCTGAGCCCAAGGCTGAGCTGGTTGGCGTCACCAACCCGGTCGGAGCCGCTGAAGCGGTTGTCACGGAACAGGTTGGCGAAGCTCAGGTCGAGTTCGGCTGAGTCGAAGTTGGGGATCTCACTTTGATCCTCGAACGGCGTGTAGAGGTAGTGGATTCGCGGCTCCAGGGTCTGTTGGGCGGGCAGGCCGAACCAGTCGCTGTCACGCTCGAAGATCAGCCCGCCATCCAGGCTGAAGCTGCTGCTGGTGTAGGAGGGCGAGTCGTTACTGCCGCTATTCTGGTCCAGTTGGTAGCTGGCGTGGTTGAGTGCGAAACGCGGAGTCAGGTGCCCCCAGCTGCGACGCAGCGGCAGACTGATGCTGGGTGATAGGCTCAGGCGGTGGCCGCGCACCTTTTCGGAGTGGTCGAAATAGACATACTCGGCCTGCACATTGAACAGACTAGCGTTGTCAAAAAGCGCGTTGGCATAGTTGGCCCGCAGTTGTGACAGGCGTGCGTAGGGGCGATCTGTGGCGGCGATGCTGCGATCGACTGTCTGGAAGTTCTGCAGGCGTGCCAGCAGTGACCAGTTTCTGTCCTGGTAGCGGAGCTCGCCGCGGCGTTCGATGTGACGGCTGCTGGTGATCGTCAGGCCGCTGCCGAAGTCGGTGAGGTAGTCGATGTCGCTGACCGCGTTGGCGCGGATCTCACTGCTCCAGCCAGGGGCAAACTGATGGTTGAACTCCAGGTTGAAGGCGCCGCGATGGCCGGGGCGGTTGTCTTCCTGGTCGTTGAGGTATTCGGCTTCGACCAGACCCTTGTAGTCTGCGCCGAGAAAGCGCAGTTCGCCGCCCAGCATCAGGCCACGTTTGCTCATTAGCCGCGGGTAGAGAGTGGCGTCGTAGTCGGGTGCCAGATTGAGGTAGTAGGGGGTGGTCAGCTCGGTGCCGCCACGGCTGGAGCTGCCCAGGGAAGGGGCGAGGAAGCCCGATTTACGCCGGTCGTCGATGGGGAAGGAGTAGTAGGGGGCGTAGAGAACCGGCACCCCGGCCAGCTTCAGCGTGGCGTGGCGCGCCACGCCAACCCCCTCCTCACGGTCGAGTTCCAGGCTCTCTGCTTCCAGCTGCCAGTCGCTTTGTCCGGGTCTGCAGCTGGTGTAGCTGACGTCTTCATAACGGGAGTGGTTGTCGCCGTCGAACTCGGCGCGGCTGGCGTTGCCACGGGCGTTGCGTTCGGGAAAACGGTACTCTACCTGCTCCAGCCAGCCCTGGTCGCTGTTCAGATCGAACTGGCCCTGCTCTCCGCTGGCGCGCAGGCCGGGTCGCTGGAGCAGGATATCCCCCTCCAGTTCCAGCAGATTCTGCTCACGCTGGTGTAGCGCCTGCTGCGCCTCCAAGTAGGCCTCGTTGCGGCGCACCTTGACGTTGCCCTGGAACAAGGTGGTGTTACGCTGCTGGTCGAGCTGCAGCGCATCGGCCTCGATGCGGGTGGCGTCGGGGGCGGCGGCAGGCAGAGGCGGTGGCGGCAGCTGCTGTTTTCGATCAGGGTGGGCGCAGTAGTCCCAGTCGATGCCCTGATCGATGCGCTCCCCTGCGGCCTGGATGGTGGGTGTCCACAATAGGCAGTGAACCAGGAACGGTAGCAGTGGTCGGAGGGTTGGTCGGTTCATGCCGGGTGGTTTCGATATTGGATGGCGGGCAGTGAGATTTGTCATTTCCGCAGGTGAGTCTCGGGCCTAACCTGACAGCCCTAGCCGAGGCGAGGCATCCTTTACCACCCTGACCCCACATATGGTATGGGCGGCATAAAGTCGCATAGAATCGGCGATTCTTCAATGATTTCAACGCGGAGAGTGTTCCAAGTGGCATCTGTTCGACGCCGTTTTCTTCTTACCCTGCTGATTCTTGTGCTCACTATCGTGGCGGTGTTTGGCTTGGTGAAGACGCGCCCCCGACCGCAGGCCGAGTTCAGCGCGGTGGTGCTGAGCCGTGTTGAGGTGATCGAGGCGGTGCAACGGGCGCTGCAGCCGCAGCTGCAACTGACCGGCGTGCTGCAGCCCTGGCAGTTGGCGCGGCTCGGTTTTGAGGTCAAAGGCGAACTGCTGGAGCGGCGGGTCGAGCCGGGGCAGCGGGTTCGACAGGGGGAGCTGCTGTTGCGCCTTGATGATGCCGACTACCGCGATGCGCTGACAGAGGCGCGGGCACAGCTGCGGGAGACTCGTGCCGGTATCGAACGTGATCAGCGTCTGCTGAAGCTGGCGCAACAGCAGCGGCAGCTGGCCGAGCGGGAGTTCCAGCGTCTGGAGCGATTGGGCCAGGACTCCCTCGCCTCCGGCTCAACCCGCGACAGCGCGCGCCAGCAGCTGCTCAAGCTGGAGAGTGATGCAGCGCGGCTGAGTTTTGGCATCGACAGTGGCAAGGCACGGCTGGCCCAGCAACAGGCGGCAGCAGCGCGGGCTGAGCGCAATCTGCAGCGCAGCCATCTGCTCGCCCCGTTTGATGGGCGGGTCAACCGGGTAGAGGTGGAGGTGGGCGACTACCTGCAGCCCGCTAGTCTGGTGGTGGAGCTGATCCGCGATGACTATCTGGAGTTGTCGCTGGAGGTGAGCACCGACATCGCAGCGGTGCTGAGGTTGGGGCAGTCTCTGGCAGTGGAGCTACCGGATGGGCCGCGCCAGGCTGAGCTGGTGGCTTTGCAGCCGGTGCCCGATGCGCGCACCCATACCCACCCGATTCGACTGAAGCTGCTGGGGGCGGGGCTGCTACCGGGCATGCTCGGGCGCGTCGCGCTGCCGCTGCGGAGCTACTCTGACGCGATCCTGGTGCCGGTCTCGGCACTGCTGCGCGAGGCGGGACAGGCCTGGCTGTTTGTGGTGAATGAGGGGCGGCTGGAGCGGCGTGCGGTGGAGGCCGGGATTGTTGATCAGGGTTGGCAGCTGATCGAGGCAGGGCTGCAGCCCGGTGAGCTGGTGGTGGCGCGGGATGTGGAGGTGCTGAGCGACGGCCTGGCTGTCGAGACCGAGCGTTTGGAGTCAGCGCCTTGATTGAATTTGCCATCCGCAACCCGCTGATCGTCAACCTGCTGCTGGCGCTGGTGCTGTTGGCCGGGGTGCAGTCCTGGTATGCCATGCCGCGGGAGATGTTCCCTACGGTGGAGCAGGACAAGGTCAACATCCGCACCCTGTTCGAGGGGGCTTCGCCAGAGGAAGTGGAGCGCCAGGTGACGCTGCCGATCGAGCAGGAGATCGACGGCCTGGCGGATATCGAGGTGATCAGTTCCACCAGCAACGAGGGCAACTCGTCGATCTTGGTGGAGCTGCACAGCGGCGCCGATATGGACGACTTCCTGCGCAAGGCGCAGAACGCCTTGGATCAGGTGGATGACCTGCCCGAGGAGGCGGAGGAGCCGGAGCTGTCGCGGCTGGAGACCCGTTTCCCGGTGATCTCGGTGAGCCTGTATGGCGAAATCGCTCGTGGCCGGCTCTACCAGATCGCTGAGCAGATCAAGGATGAGCTGATCGAGATCCCCGGTGTCGCCTCGGTGGGGGTGGCGGGGGACCGGGAATGGGAGCTGTGGGTGGTGGCCGATCCGCAGCGGCTGGCGGCGCGAGGGGTGGCGCTGGCCGAATTGGCCCGGGCGCTGCGGCAGAATCTGCGCGACCTGCCCGGCGGCACGCTCAAATCCGAGACCGGTGACATCCGCCTGCGCGGTATCGGCGTGGCGCCCGATCCGCAGCAGATGGCGGCACTGGTGCTGCGCAGCAATGAGGCGGGTGGTCAGCTGCGGCTGGGGGATCTGGCCCAAGTCGAGCTGCGCCTGGAAGAGGTGCAGACCCTGGGGCGCTTCAACGGCCAGCCCTCGGTCAATCTGACCATCAACAAGACCAGCGAAGGCTCCACCATCGAGGTGGCGCGGCTGGTGCGTGAGTTTGTGGCGCAGCGCCAGCCGCAGCTGCCGGTGGGGGTGCATCTGGGGCTGTTCAGCGATCTCTCGGTGTATGTGAAGACCCGCCTGGATACGGTCAAATCCTCCGGGCTGGTGGGGCTGACACTGGTGCTGCTGGCGCTCTATCTGATGCTCAACTTCCGTATCGCCTTTATCACCGCGCTGGGCATCCCTGTCTCCTTTCTGGTGGCGGTGATCTTGCTCCACTATCTGGACTACAGCATCAACATGGTGTCGCTGTTCGCCTTCCTGATCGCCCTGGGGCTGATTGTGGACGACGCGATCATCGTCAACGAGAATATCTATCGCCACCTGGAGATGGGCAAGAGTCCGGCGGTGGCGGCGCGCATCGGCACCAAGGAGGTGTTCTGGCCGGTGGTCGCTTCCACCACCACCACCATCGCCGCTTTCATGCCGATGTTCGCGGTGGGCGGCACCATGGGGGCCTTCATTGCGGTGATCCCGGTGGTGGTAACCGCCTCGTTGGCTGGTTCGATGCTGGAGGCGTTTGGTGTGTTGCCCTCCCATGCCAAGGAGTGGCTGACTCGGGCCAGAGAGCGGCGCCAGGGGCGTATCGATTGGGCGGCGCTGAACCAGCGCTATACGCGTCTGCTGCGCTGGAGCCTCGACTACCGCTATCCGGTGGCGATGCTCAGTATCGGCATCCTTGCGCTGACCATCGCCTTCGCCGCCACCCGTATTCCGTTCCTGCTGTTTGGCCATGTGGATGTGGGGCAGTTTTTTATCAATGTTGAGACCCCCAGCACCTATAGTATCGAGGAGACCTCACGGCTGGCGGCGCGGCTGGAGCGGGAGATCTACGCGACTCTGGATGAGGATGAGCTGGATACTCTGTTGACCAATGTTGGCGTCATGTTTATCGACTTCCACAGGGTGCGCTTCGGCAGCCGTTATATTCAGCTGATCGTCGATCTGAAGAAGCAGCGGCCGCGGGGTTTTATCGAGCGCTGGATCGCCCCGGCAGTAAGCCTGAAATTTGCATGGGAGGGGAGTCGTGAGCGCAGTTCGCCGGAGGTGATCGATCAGCTGCGCAAACGCCTGGCAGGGATTCCGGGGATCCGCCGCATGTCGGTGCTGCGCCCTCAGGGTGGGCCGGCCGGGGCGGATATCGAGATCGGTGTGGTGGGTAGCGAGGTGGCGGTGCTGCGTGAGCAGGCGGAGCAGATCCGCAGCTTTATCGAGTGGCTGCCCGGTAGTTCCGATGTGCGCCAGGATATGGACCCGGGCAAGCTGGAGTATCGTTATGCGCTGAACGAGCGCGGGCGGCGTCTGGGGCTGACCCAGCAGCAGCTGGCGGATGCGGTGCGCACCGGTTTTCTTGGCCTTAAGGTGCTTCACGTCAGTTGGAACGACAAGCGCATCCCGGTGCGGCTGATCTATCCTGATGCGCTGCGTCATGATGCGGCAGCGCTGGAGCGGCTGCCGATTACCCTGGAGGATGGTCACACGGTCTATCTGGGGGATGTGGCGCAGATCGAGCAGGCGCGGGGCTTCAATAGCATCAACCGGCGTGACCTGCAGCGGCTGGCTACCATCACCGCCGAGGTCGATTCAGAGATCACCACGCCGAATAAGGTGATTGCGCAGGTGAAGGCTGAGTTCACCGCGTTGCCGGAAGGCTACAAGCTGATCTTCCTCGGTGAGAAGAAGAAGGCGGAGGAATCGATCGCCGGCATGAAGCGGGCGCTGGTGATTGCGTTGGCGGTGATCTTTTTCATCCTGGCGGCGCTGTTCAAATCACTGCTCGATCCGTTGGTGGTGATGTTCGCGATCCCGTTCGGTTTTATCGGCGTGGTGGTGGGACATCAACTGTTCGGCTTCCATCTACAGTTTCTCTCGCTGATCGGCTTTCTCGCTTTGACCGGCATCGTGGTCAACGATTCGCTGATCCTGATCGACTTCGCCAAGCGACTGCGGCGTAAGGGTTGGGAGCGCAAGGCGGCGCTGGTGGAGGCGGGCAGGGTGCGGATCCGGCCGATCCTGCTGACCACCATTACCACCTTTCTCGGCATCTCACCGCTGATCTTTTTCGCCACCGGGCAGACCGCGTTTCTCGCGCCGATGGCGGTGAGCCTGGGGTTTGGGCTGCTGTTCGCCACCGGGTTGATCCTGCTGACGCTGCCCTGTTTCTATCTGATTGCGGATGATCTGCGGGGGGCGATGGGTCGTGATGCGTCGTCATAGGTCGGGCTCTGCCCGACATTCGGCGGCCACGGCCCGCCCTATATCCGTGCGGTTTGATTAGTTGTGATTTGTCGTGGTCTCATACGCGGAGCCCCGGCAGCTCAGCCGCGGCAGATCACCTGCACGGTAAACTTTGCTGCGTACTCGGCGATATCTGGGCGCTTTTTGTAGCGGGTTTCGTAGGAGTTGCGGGTAAAGAACTTGATCTGGTTGGTCTTCAGCAGTTTCTTGATCTCTTTTGCCTTGAGGGCGAAGTGGACGTTGGGGGCGAGTGCGCCACTGTAATCGGCCTGGCGCAGCGCGATCTCGTTGCTCTGCAGGATGCCGGTGACCAGGCCATTGCGGTCGAGCATCGGACTGCCGCTGTTGCCGGGCTGCACCGGCAGGGTGATTTGAAACAGCCGGCCATCGCCGCGGATGCCGGTCAGGGCGCTGATGCTGCCGCCGTTGAGACTGATTGGCTGGTGGAGGATCTCTGGTAGCGGATAGCCGACGCTGAGCATCTCCTCGCCGAGTCGCACCGAGAGGTCGTTATTGATGAAGCGGGCATGGTTTTTGGTTTTCAGGCCGGTCTCCAGTACCGCGATGTCGCTCAGCTTGTGGTTGAACTTTAGCCTGGCGCGATGCTCCTTACCATCCTTCAGAATGCTGATGGTGAGGCACCCGGCAACCTGTTCGTTGCTGGCCAGCACCTGGCCCGAGTGGTTGAGGAAGAAGCCGCTGGCGGTGGAGACCAGCTCCAGCCCCTTCTTGCTGGTGAGGTCTTCGAAGCTGAGTGGCTTTGACGGCTGCTGCGCGAGATAGTTGAGCATACGCTGGCCGCGTTCGCGGAACAGTTCATCGAAGTAGTTGAGCATCGCCTCGGAGTAGGCGTTGTAGAAGGCGTTTTCGTCGGTGATCAGGGTCGAGATGGCGCCTTGCTCAATCTTGCGCCGGTCGACCAGTTCGCCATCCTGGGTGTAGAGCTCGGCGTCGATGGTAGTGTGGTAGACGTTGAGGTGGTCGATGAAGGCATCACCCGAGAGTTTCAGCAGGTACTGGGTCGGCTTCTCCAGAGAGAGTGCCTGCGCCTTGCGGAAATATTTTTTCGCGATGATCACGGCGGCCTGCTTCAGATCCTGCCCCGGATGGTGAATAAACTCAGCGGATCGGCTGAGCGGCAGACGGATCTGCTCGTCGTACTCTTTCTTGGGCACGTAGATGGTGATGGTGCCATCGACCGGGTAGAGGATGCCTGGCGTGGTGTCGGGCATCAGGTCGGCGGTCTTGGTACGTGCGATGGAGCAGGCCTGCAGCATCACCGCCATCATCAATAGAGTCAGTATCCTCACAAGTCAGCCCCCCCTTACTAACCATGTGACTGTTTTGATGAGCCTAATCTACAGAAAAGCTCGGCGTAAACCGAAACGGCCGGGGTTTTAGTGTGAGGGGTGTCTCGTTTCTTTTGGCCTTTTTCCACGGTGTTGTGCGAGCAGGCGCTGGCTTTGCATCAGGCATAAAAAAGCCCCGGTTGTTGATCATCGACCAGAAGCCATTGTTGCCAAAGTCGGTGGTGCCGGTTGGTCACTGTGTGTCGGCACAGGTGTTGTTGACGCCAGGTCGATGAAGATCTTCCAGGTGCCACCGCCAATACCGCCAACCGGGATGGTGATGCCTCAAAGTTGTAGCCTGCCGCTCCCCGTTGTTGAACGCCGTTATCCGAAGTTGTCAAAAACTTTCGATAAATTACACGCAAATTAAGCGCCAGATGTCTGCATGTGTTGTGTTGTGTTGTGTTGTGTTGTGTTGCTGTAAGTATTCTGTGGGGAGAGAAAAGCTGAACGATCATTGTTCTTGTCGTGAATACAAGGTTGGAACAGGAATTGCCGTGCCATAATTGGCAATTGACCCCTGTTTTTGTGACAGAAGTGGCACGCCAGGCGGCGATGAGCCCGATAAATGGCCTGTAGGTGGCTTTGAGTGGAACTTTAATTCACCTCGCGGAGATTGTGGGGGGGGGTTCGGTGACCCTGTTCACGACGTGGGAGGAAAATCCTTGTGGGAACGTGATTATTTTTTAGGATGGACGGGTTGTAAGCGTTTTTACTTGAAGCTGAAGTGATTAAAGGGGCAGAAAGGATGCTGAAGGAGCGGAATGCCCTGGTTGTATCCGTAGGTGACAGGACGCCGTTTGACGGTTTGGAGCTCTACGGCTGGAACCTGGTTAGAGCCGATAATCTGGATGACCTGCCGAAGCTGGTGCGCAGGCATCACTGCACCGTTGGACTGCTCTACTGCGATCAGTGTGATTGGGGTGAAATCGCCAAGGCTTGGGGGCATGTGGCGCGGGTCTCAGGCTCTGTCTCCTGGATTGCGGTTATCAACCATGATGACATGGAAGATGACGAGTTACGCTCGCTGATCGCGCGCAGCTTTTTTGACTTCTACACCCTGCCGATCAACCCCGAGCGCTTTCATGAGGTGCTTGGCCACGCCCACGGTATGGCCGAATTGCGGCGCGGTATGCGCCACGAGCCGGGCACCGAAGAGATTGATTTCAAGATCATCGGCCGCAGCAAGGCGATCAGCAAACTGTTTGCGCTGATTTACAAGGTTTCCGAGACTGATCTGCCAGTGCTGATCAATGGTGAGAGTGGCACCGGCAAAGAGCTCACCACGCAGGCGATCCATGCCCACTCGGTGCGCGCCAGCGGCCCCTGTATCGAGGTCAACTGCGGCGCAATTCCTCCTTCACTAATCCAGTCGGAGCTGTTTGGCCACGAAAAGGGCGCCTTCACCGGTGCTGCCAAACGCAAGATCGGGCTTATCGAGGCGGCTCACGGTGGCACCCTTTTTCTCGACGAGATCGGCGATCTTCCCCTAGAGATCCAAGCGCATTTGCTGCGTTTCCTGCAGGAACAGACGATTCGGCGGCTTGGCAGCACCAGCAAGATCCATGTCGATGCGCGGGTTGTGGCGGCCACCCATGTGGATCTGGAGAAGGCGGTGGCGGATGGTCGTTTCCGCGAGGATCTCTACTACCGGATCAATGTGTTACCAGTAACTGTGCCTCCCTTGCGTGAGCGGAAGGGCGACGTGGAGGTGCTTGCCAGGCATTTCTTGTCGACGCTCGATAGTGATCTGGTGCGTCACGTGAACGGATTCAGTGAGGCAGCAATCCGGGCGATGAACGATCATCGCTGGCCCGGAAATGTCCGTGAGCTTATCAATCGGGTGCATCGGGCAGCGATTCTTTCTGAAGGGTCGGAGATCTCTGTCTTCGATCTGGGTCTGGGGGATGATGAGTCGCAGGGGCGGCGGATCCACTCCCTAGATGAGGCTCGGGCCCAAGCGGAGAAGCGCGCCATTCGCCAGGCTTTGGCAGAGACTGGTTATACTGTTTCCCATGCTGCCAAGTTGCTGGGGACTTCCCGTCGTACCCTCTATCGTCTGCTGGAGAAGCACCAGATCCCATCGGATCCGTCAGGAATCGATGGCGATAGCGGCCTGTTGAGCTGAACTCCCTATCCCAGAATTTCCAAGCTGGGAGGGTGAAAGCCAACAATGGCTGATCTACTCGACCAGTTTTATTCAGAGGCTCCCTAATCAAAGCCTTTCCATAACTATCCAGTACCCAGCCTGTCGTAGGAGCGGCGCCTTTACCGTGAAACAGCTTTAAATCAAACGTTTGCAATCGCCTCGAGGGCACCGCTCCTACTTTTAGGCCTCTCTTGAGAGAGGGCTGAATAGTCATGCCTTTTCTTGACATATCTCCCTGTGCTTCGATGAGGAGTGTGCCGTAGTTGGCCCAGGATAGGGCGTAGTAGCGGTTTTATGAATACGAATTTGATTCCCTAGCGTGAAACTGGAAAAAATACCTTAGCTGCAGATGTTGCAAGTCATTGAAAGTTAGCCTCCTGCTTTTGATTGGCGCGATGTTTGCTAATGGCAAGTGAGGCTAGAGTAGTAGTGAGGCTGAAGCCAAGGCCTCAAAGGAGATACAAAATGAAAAAAATTATCGTTGGAGCAACACTCTTCTGGGTAGCTGTTTTCTCCGGGGAAACTGTCGCGGTGGATGCGACAGGTACCGCCTCCATCAATGTGTTGCAACCGCTAACAATTTCAACCATTGATCATATGGATTTTGGCGGCAGCGTTATAGCTCCCAGTAGTGGTGTTGGTGATGTCTATAGTGACACTCATGATTTCACTATCTACGGAAACAGTGGCGAAAGCTTTGCTTTTTCTGTTGACCCGAATGCAAATTGTGGCACTCAGACACTGGTGACCCTGTCACTGACGGCAGATGCAGACAATCCGACCGTCTTTAACGAAGCCAACAAAGCCGATGTATTGGTTGGCGGCACTCTTACTGTTCTTGTTGGTGCTCAGGGAGTATACAACTGCACCTTCAGTGTTACGGCCAACTACGAATAGTGAGAGGGAATTGCTTGTCCACCCGGTCTGGTGTCCCGGTCGTCGAACGGGATGGGCTTGTCATGAGTCGTTGTCAAAATGGCTGGTTGATGGCCCTGCTCATCTGTGCCCTGTTCGTCTGGGATTCGGCCTGGTCAGTTGGTGATTTTGGTGTTGATGCGGAGCCAATCCTGCCGCTTACGATCAGCAACACCCAGGATATGGATTTCGGCACCGTGGTTCGTGGTAGCAGTGATACTCTGTTTGAAATCAGCAGAGATGGAGGGGTCGACATCAACTTTGGTGATGGATTCTACCTGTCGGGCGCCCATCCAGGCAGTTTCAGCATTGATGGGGATGAGGGAGAGGTTGTACTGGTCCAGAGTGGTATAGATACAGACGGGTGTGATGGCCCTAACGATGCGGTGAACCTTCAGAGTGTCACTCCCTATCTGCAGCAGGTGACGCTGCCATTGACTCTTGATGTCACGGGCTCAGTACTGGTGAAGCCCTCTGCTGAAGGCAGCTACACCTGCCACTATAGGATCACTGCTGATTATATGTAGATGCCCTAAGTGATGTTGCGGTGCTTTGTGTCACCTGATTACTTTTTTTCGAACTGTTCGCGTATCGTTCTGCTGGGAATGGTTATCCTTCAGCATTTAACTGAATGCTATTGAAAGAGGTGACAGGCATGACCGGTCGTACGGTTCCCCTTTGTATGCTGCTTAATTGGGTTTTACTCACTGCTTTGGTCAGTTTTGTACTGCCTTTGACTGCTTATGCAGGGGCTATGGCTGTTTGACCCTAAGCGGGTGGTGTTCGATGGACGTAAACGCAGTGCGGAACTGCTGGTGATTAACCGGGGGGATCGTGCCGCGACCTATAAGATCTATTTCCAGGAGATGCGGATGACAAACACGGGTCACCTGGATGTAGTCGATGACCCGGCTGAGGCAGAGAAAACCTCCTCCGCGCTGTTGCGCTATTCACCACGGAGGATGACGTTGGAGCCTGGCAAGATGCAGTCGGTGCGACTGTTGCTGCGCAAGCCGCGTGACCTGGAACCGGGTGAATACCGTTCGCATCTGACTATTGAGGAGCTTCCCGATGCCATGGCAGGCACCGACGTGGAGCAGCTTGCTGATAATCGGGGAGGGGTGAAGGTGCGGATGGTGGCGCGCCACTCAATAACCATCCCTGTGATTGCGCGTCACGGCATGCTCGATGCGTCTCTCGAACTGAAGGCGCTCAAATATCTGCCCCCAGACAAGAAAAAGCCACGGTCGCGAATTGCGCTGAACCTGCACCGGCAGGGCACCCGTTCACTCTATGGAAGCATCAATGTCTATCACCAACCGCGGCAGGGGGAGAGGCGTTTGGTCGGTTACATCAAGGGAGTGGCTGTCTATATGCCGTTGCAAAAACGGTCAATCATCGTGCCGTTGCAGGAGATGAGCTCAGAAAGACTGCGGGATGGGGTCTTGAGGGTTGAGTTTACAGAGACTGGCAGACAGGGAGTTAAGGCAGCCGCTGAGTTGACAATTCATTGACCCGCCCGTTTGTTCAATCTCAATACCAGAACCGGGCTCGTAGAGGGGGTGGCGCTGCTTGCCGCCGGTGCTGTTGTGCTTCTGTTTGTCTTCTCTTCGACCCGCACGCCACCCTTGGAGGAGGATGGATTAAGCAGTGACCAGCTGAACATACCATCCAGGCCGGAAACGCCGGCGCCTGTCGACGGTGATGCCCGGATTTTACGCTTGGTGGATGACAAAGGAGTGCTGAGTGATGGCTTGATCGGCTATCTGCATCAGGGGGAGCTCCTGCTGCCGCTTTCCGGAATCAGTTATGCGATGGGCTATCCGATCCAGGTCAGCTCCCGCGCAGGGCGTGCTGAAGGCTGGTTTGGCGAACCGCCACAGCGTTTTGAACTTGACTACAGTCAGGGGCTGGTGTGGGTGGATGGGCGGCGTTTCAGGCTGGAACGGGAGCGGATCGAACTGCATCTGGACGACATCTTTGTGCATCCTAGCCAGCTGCAGCAGTGGTTTTCGCTGCATCTCTCAGTCGATCTAGATGCTGCGCAGGTCAGACTGGTGTCTGATCAGTTACCCGTCAGGCGCCACAGGGAAGCGCTGCTTGAGGGGCCTGTGTCCCGGCCGACGGAGGTTGATGATGGCAAACGACCCCTGTCCGTGAGTTATCCTTTGGGTGATGGGGGCAGCGATGCCCCACTGGCTGGAGAGGCCGATAATCTACCGCCTGGGCGCTCTCTGCCTGCGCCGGTGCTACCCTCGGCAGCTCCAAGCCCTGCGGCGGTGGAGGCAAATGTGCCGATAGACTCACCCAAGCCAGGGCCGGCCGGGCGTCAATTTGCCTACTTGCCGGATGTCTTTGCAGATCATCAGTTCACCCATCGCCGAGATGTCAGCCGCATTACGGATCAGCCAGGCAGGAGGCGGGAGCCTGACCTTCCTGCCAAACAGGGGCCGTCTGCTGGTGTGGGCGACGGACATCCTGCCCGGCGAGCGGATGTTGGCGCTGCGGGTTCAGCCCAGAAAGTGAGTGGAGAGCCGGCTCTGACTCGGGGCCATCCGCCTCAGGAGCTGAACAGCGCTGCGATGGTTGTGCCTGATGCGGAGGTCTCACTCGAGCCAACAAGTCGCCCTGCTGAGGATGAACTGATCCTGCAGCTGGTTGTGGGGCGAACCGTGTTGAGTGATGGCTTGCTTGGCTATCTCGTGCCGTCAGGTGTGCTGCTGCCCCTCTCCGACTTCTTCTACGCGGTAGAGTTTCCCATCCAGGTTACCGCAGCCGAAGGACATGCCTCTGGCTGGTTTATTGATGAGCGCCACCAGTTTGATTTGGACTATGCGCGGGGCGAGGTGCGGGTGGATGGAAGAGTCCACAAACTCAACCGTAATCTGGTGGAGTTGCACCAACATGAGATCTATGTGCATAGCAGTTTGCTGCAGCAGTGGCTGCCGCTGCGACTTTCAGTGGATCTGGCCTCCCTGCGGTTAAAACTGGAGCCTGATGAAGCGTTGCCCTTCCAGCAACGTGCGCAGCGGCAGATGCGTCGGCAGATGCTGGGGCGGAAGTGGGAGGCTGGCGATGAGTTGCAACTGCCCTATCTGCCGGATGTGTTTGAAGCCGTGGAGGTGCCGTTGATCGATCTCTCCGGTTCGTTGGCGCATCGCGGGGTAAAGGGGCAGCCCGCCAGCAATGCGGCTCAATTTAATATGTTGGCAACCGGAGATCTGCTGTGGATGAATGGCAAACTCTATGTCTCAGGCAATGAGAGCGATGCCATATCGAATGTGCGTCTGACACTTTCGCGGAAGGACCCTGAGGGTAGGGTGTTTGGCGAGCATCTGGGAGTGACTAGTGTGGCGCTGGGAGATGTCTACTCGCCCTCTATGGCGTTAGTGTCCGGCAGTGGCTCAGGGCGCGGCCTGACGCTGTCGAGTATGCCGCTCAACCATCCAACCGAGTTCAGCAAGACTCACCTTACCGGGGAACTGCTTCAGGGCTGGGAGGTTGAACTCTATCGTAACGGCGAACTGCTCGATTCCCAGATTTCACGGTCTGATGGTCGTTATGAGTTTCTCGACGTGCCTCTGCTACCCGGCAACAATCACATGAAACTGGTCTTTTACGGCCCTCAGGGACAGCGCCGGGAGGAGGTACGTCGGGTGCTCGTGGGAGCGGGGCAGGTAAGCCCCGGGGAGCAGCAGTTTCAGGTTGGAATCAACCAGAAGGATGAGGGGGTTGTTGAGCTTGATGAGCGCAAGGATAGTGGAGACAGTGCTCGGGGCGCCTATCAGCTGGCCCTGGAGTATGAGCGAGGGATTAGCAATAACCTGACCCTTGGTAGTTCCTTCACAGCCCTGCCGATGGCGGATGGAGAGCGCAGGTACTACCTGGGAGTGAATGCCCGTGGCAGTTTACTGGGGGCCTTCTCACGGGTGGATCTGGTGCATGATCTGATGGCTGGGGGGGTAGCCCTGGGCCTCGATCTGCAGACACAGCAGGATCTCTTCAGCCTGACGCTTTCCCATGATCAGTTTTTCAACTTTACCAGTCGGAAGACCGGGGTTATGGAGGGCGATGATCCGCTGCTATCGAATACTGATTTTCGTCTCGATGGAGATATCGATGCCTTCAATCTGCGTTACGCACTCACCTTTGGCTGGGACCGTTTTCGTTCTGGCAACAGTGAAATCCACGTGGGCAACCGGTTGTCTCTCTTCTGGGCTGACACGGCGTTTACGAACACTTTGGACTACTATTATTCTGGCCAGCAAACTGGCCACAGTAGCGGCCTGAACGGGGCCCTGCGGGCGAGCGGTCGTTACAATGATTTTCGTCTGCGTGGGACGCTTGATTATGCGTTGCTGATGCCTGGAGTCTCGCTCGATCAGCTGAGCGGGACCCTCGATTGGCGAGTGGGGGATGGCTACTCTCTACGGGCCGATCTCTCCTACAATTTTGGCACCTCCGTGATCAGTCTGGGTGGGAGCCTGAACCGCAAATTCAAATACTTTGCCCTCTCCCTGAGTTCAAGCTACTCCTCTGACGAGAAACTCAACGTCGGGCTGACCTGGAGCCTCTCTCTGGGGCGGGAGCCACGCCATGGAAGCTGGTTTATCTGGCCTGAAAAAAGAGCTAGTTATGGCGCTGTGTCGGCATCGGTGTTTATCGACAGAAACATGAATGGGGTGTTTGATCAGGGGGAAACCCCACTCGTCGGCACCCGCTTTCGTCGAGGCAGCGTGCCTGATGATGCGCTCAGCGCTGAGTATGGAGTGCTTCTGCTGACCGGCCTTGCCCCGCACCGGCCAACTCAGGTGATGCCGATCCTCGGCAGTGTTGAAGACCCCTCCCTGATGCCCGTCTACAAAGGCGTGGTGCTGTTTCCCAGGCCAGGACACGCAACGCGGGTTGATTTCCCGTTTACTCCAACCGGTGAGATTGATGGAAGTGTGTTACTGATTGATGGGGGGAGCACTAAAGAGCTGTCTAACGTTGATATCGAATTGCTGAACAGAGAGGGCAAGGTGGTCGCGGTTGAGCGTACAGCCTATGACGGATTTTATCTCTTTAGCGGCGTCTTTCCGGGGGATTATCGGGTGCGGGTCTCACCGGAACAGGCGCGCCAGCTGTCGTTCGAGGCCTCTCGGGAGGTCAAGCTGACGATTGCCCCTGATGGTGATGTGATCAGCGGTATTGATTTCAAGCTGCGCCTGACGGCATCTCACTGATTTTAAGGAAATCCTCTGTTTGAGGAGTGAGCTTCGTGCATTGACTGCTCAGGCCTTGCATTGCTGCCAGGTCAGATCTGAGTCCGACAGGCTGTCAATCGAGATACTCTGCATCAATGCTGATCCGGGTTCTGACCGGCTTGCCAAAGCGCGGTGGCAATCGCAGATCGGCACCGATAAAGACCTCTGCGCGACCATTGGGAGCCAATACGATGGGGCCTTCCGGATAGCAGCGAAAGTTTTCCAAGACGGCTTCGTTTCTGCTATCCGACGATCTGCTATGGGGGAGCAGAAGACGTATCTTTGCATTTGGTTCCCCTTCAATCAGCAGGTGGGCCGGTCTGTGGAAGCCGCTTGCCTCGGCAGAGCTTCCCCCAAAATGCCGGTGGCCTGTCTGTGGTTCAATCGAGATGATGGTTTCTCTGTTGCTCTGGGTGATGATCCGGCCGAAAGAGAGAGGCTCTATTTCCCGGATAACCAGCGCTGCACGGCGGTTGCCATCATCGCCGGCTGCGATGGTGTTCGTGCTAAAAGCAGAGACTGTGAGAATGCACAGCAGCAACTCGATGAACGGTTGCCGGTGACAAAAGGTGCCGCCTCTGTTGCGGGCGGAGTCAGAGGGGCTGATCGCCATCGCAAGGCTCCTGTTGCCTGAATTGCGCGTTTACCAGGGAAATTTTGGGATGATGGAGAGAGTATGGCAATAACTACGATATGGTTTTTCTACCGTCTGTGATGCTGTTCGAACTATCGGTTTGCTGTGATTGGAGTTAAGAGGTTGAGGGCAGTCGACCACGCTGTTCGATATACTCCCACATCCAGACACCTGAAGCCCCAGTGGGCCGCAACCATGTCACAACGCATCGAACAACTGAAATCCTGGCTGAATGGCCTCCCCGATCTGGGCGACTACCGTTTCGAGCCGGCCTCCGACGATGCCAGCTTCCGTCGCTATTTCCGCATCACAAACAGCCACGGCAGCTTTATCGCGATGGATGCGCCGCCTGCCCAGGAAGACACTGCCCCCTTCATCCAAGTCGCCGAGGCGTTTGAGACGATCGGCCTGAACGTGCCACACATCCATGCGCGGGACATCGAAAACGGCTATCTGTTGCTGAGTGATCTAGGCAATCGGCTCTATCTCGATGAACTGGACGAAACTAGTGTCGAGCGCCTCTACGGCGATGCCCTTGGCGCGCTGATGACGATCCAGGCCTGTGGCCCACGGGAGGGGCTTCCGCCCTATGATGAGGCGCTGCTGCAGCGAGAGATGGAGCTGTTCCGCGACTGGCTGCTTGGGCGACAGCTTGGGCTGACACTCAGCACAGAAGAGCAGTCGATGCTCGACGAGAGCTTCGCCCTGCTGGCACAGAGTGCGCTGGAGCAATCTCAGGTCTGTGTGCATCGCGACTTTCACTCGCGCAACTTGATGTTCACCGAGCGCCACAACCCCGGGGTCATCGACTTTCAGGACGCAGTGGTCGGCCCGGTCACCTACGATCTGGTCTCGCTGCTGCGCGACTGCTACATCGAGTGGCCGAAATCGCGGGTGCGGGCTTGGGCGCTGGGCTACTACGAGCTGGCGGTGCAGTCGGGGGTGTTGAGCGATGAGCACGAGGACCGCTTCCTGCGCTGGTTCGATCTGATGGGGGTACAGCGCCACCTGAAAGCGGCCGGGATCTTCGCCCGCCTCAACCGACGCGACGGCAAGCCGGGCTATCTGAAGGATATCCCCCGCACCCTGGGTTATATCGTCTCGGTGGCGGAGGATTACCCTGAGCTGTCGGCACTTGCGTTGTTGATTGATGAGCGAGTTTTGCCTGCGCTGAAGGCTTAGCAGGCTTGGGGGCGCGTCAGGCTTCGCCGAGTGCCCCCTTTCCCACCCCCTCATAGGCGCGCACCAGAAAGTGTTCTGAGGGGTGTTCCGCTTTGAGGGTCTCGGCGATGTGCTGCGCTAAATTCTCTACGGTGGAGTCGGTGTCGATCAGGTAGCAGCAACTGGCCGGGAGTTGCAGCTTGAATGGCCCCTGCGCGGCTTGGTAGGCGATCTGTAGATAGCGCACCCCATCTTCGACGTTCTCGCCCTGAATGTAGCTGCGGCTACAGATGAAGATATCGCGCCAGCGTGCGGCCCACTCCCGCTCCAGTGTCGCGTCGCGCTGGCCGTTGCGCAGAATCTGGATCGGCGAGCGGTGGCCGTGGGCGATGCGCTGGCAGTTGCCGGCGTGCTGTTGCAGGCCGTGGCTGTATTGGTAGCAGGCGCCGTCGCAGGGTTCAGGGTAGAGGTGGATGCCGAGCCGCTTTACATTGGTGGGCATCAGCGGTGTCAGAGTCGCCTCGATGGCCTGGGTGACCGCCTCGCTGTCGATCCGCGGCGCATCGATCAGGCAGATGGCATCGGTTGGTGAGCGGTGGTGGATGAAGCGGCCATTGTCCAGCGTAAATCGCAGCTCCAGCATTTCGCCCTGCTGGGTCAACTTGAGCCCGGGATTGGCGTTGGGCACTAATAGTTTGTGGTCGAAGTGCTGGTCCAGGCTCTGCTTGACTTGGCGTTTGACCTCGGCGAAGTCGAGTACCATGCCCTGGGCGTCGAGTCCGCCCTCCAACTCTATATCGACCAGCCAGCTCTCGCCGAGCAGGCCACGATGCGGGTCCAGGTAGGAGAAGTCGATAACAGTCAGGCGGTTGACGAAGAGTCGGGTCATGGATTTTGAACGGTTCGCTGCTGATTAACGCTGGATAGGGGCGATCTGCCAGATCTGCTGCGCATACTCCTGGATGGTGCGGTCGCTGGAGAAGTAGCCCATCTGCGCGGTGTTGAGTATCGCCATCTGGTTCCAGATCTCTGGCTGGCGGTAGATGGCATCGGCCCGATCGCTGCACTCAAGGTAGGCCTGGAAGTCGGCCATCACCATAAAGTGATCGCGATCTAGCAGGCTCTCCACCAGTGGTTTGTAGCGCTCCGGCTCTTCAGGGGAGAAGAAGCCGTTGCCGATCATCTCTACCACCCGCCGCAGCAGCGGCTCGGACTCGAAGTGGTAGCGTGGATGGTAACCCTGCTGGCAGCGCTGTTTCACTTGGTCAGTGGTGAGGCCGAAGATGAAGATATTCTCTGCTCCCACCTGGTCGCGGATCTCCACATTGGCGCCGTCCAGGGTGCCCATGGTGAGTGAGCCGTTGAGCGCTAGCTTCATGTTGCCGGTGCCGGAGGCCTCCATGCCGGCGGTGGAGATCTGCTGCGACAGCTCCGCTGCGGGGATGATGTCGGCCGCGGTGGTGACATCGTAGTTGGGGATGAACAGCACCTTCAGCCGTTTGTTAACTGCTTGGTCGTTGTCGATGACGTCGGCCACATCGTTGATCAGGCGGATGATCAGCTTCGCCATGAAGTAGCCGGGGGCCGCCTTGCCGCCGAAGATGTAGGTGCGTGGCACCACCTCGGCGTCGGGGGCGTCGAGCAGGCGATTGTAGTGGGCGATCACCCGCATCAGGTTGAGCAGTTGGCGCTTGTATTCGTGGATTCGCTTCACCTGTACATCGAACAGGGTGTGGGGGTCGATCTGTTGCCCCAGGTGGAACTTGACCAGCCCTGCAAGGCGCTGTTTGTTGACCAGTTTGGCTGCGGCGAATCGCTCCTGAAAGCTGCTGTCGTCGGCCAGCGGGATCAGCGCCTCGAGCTGGTTCAGGTCACGCACCCAGGCGTCGCCGATCGCCTCGCAGATCAGCGCCGAGAGGGGGCGGTTGGCCTGATAGAGCCAACGGCGCGGGGTGATGCCGTTGGTGATGTTGATGATCTTGTCAGGATAGAACTCATCGAAGTCGTGGAAGGTCGATGACTTCAGCAGTCCGGAGTGGAGTGCCGAGACGCCATTGACCTTGTGGCTGCCGATGATCGCCAGATGGGCCATGCGTACCCGCCGGCCATCCTGCTCATCGATCACAGAGAGCCGCCGCTGCCGCTCAGTGTCGCCAGGGTGGAGGTTGGCCACCATCAGCAGAAAGCGGCGGTTGATCTCATAGATCAGCTGCAGATGGCGTGGCAGTAGCCGCCCGAGCAGCTCCACCGGCCAGCTCTCCAGGGCCTCTGGCAGCAGGGTGTGGTTGGTGTAGGAGAAGATCTTGGTGGTGATCTCCCAGGCCAGCTGCCACTCCAAATGGTACTTGTCGATCAGCACCCGCATCAGCTCCGGGATAGCGATGGCAGGGTGGGTGTCGTTGAGCTGGATGGCGACCCGCTCCGGCAGCTCGTGGATGTCGTTGTGGTCGGAGAAGAAGCGGCGCAGGATATCCTTGAGTGAGGCGCAGACGAAGAAGTACTGCTGCTTGAGGCGCAGCTCGCGATTCTGGCTGCTGCTGTCGTCGGGGTAGAGCACCTTGGAGATGTTCTCCGAGAGGGTCTTCTCCTCCACTGCGCTGCTGTATTCGCCCATGTTGAAGCAGCTCAGGTCGAATGCCTGATGCGCCTTGGCGCTCCACAGCCGCAGGTTGTTGACGGTGTCGTTCTTGTAGCCGGGGATCGGCGTATCGTAGGCCTGGGCGAGCACGAGATCACCCTCGATCCAGTCGAACTGACGCCGGCCGTTCGGCCCCTGATACTCCAGTACCCGACCGCCAAAGCGCACCTTGTAGGCCACCTCTGGGCGCGGGAACTCCCATGGGTTGCCGTGCGCTAGCCAGTTCTCCGGGTGCTCGACCTGTTGGCCGTTTTCGATGCGCTGGCGGAACATGCCGTACTCGAAGCGGATGCCGTAGCCGATGCCGGGCAGGTCGAGGGTCGCCATTGAGTCGAGAAAGCAGGCCGCCAGCCGCCCCAGGCCGCCGTTGCCCAGCGCGGCATCGTGCTCCAGGTTGCGCAGTCGCTCCAGTTCGATGCCTAGCCGGTGCAGGGCGCTGCTGCAGGCGTCGTGGATATCCATGTTGAGCAGGCTGTTGGTCAGGCTGCGACCGATCAGGAACTCCATCGACAGGTAGTAGACCCGCTTGGCGTCGTGTCGGTAGTAGCTGCGCTGGGTCTCCATCCAGCGTTCGATCAGCCGGTCTCGCACCACATGGCAGAAGGCCATCATCCAGTCGTGGTCGGTGGCGGTGAAGGGATCCTTGCCGATGGTGTAGACCAGATGGTTGGAGACCGAGCGCTGGATCGCCTTCGGCTTGGAGGCGAGAAAGTCGAATTTGAAGCGGTTGCTGCTACTCATGGGCATTCCTGTTGCTGATCGTCCCCAGTATGGCAGTGGCGCGACAGCAGGGGTAGTCGCAGCAGTAGTGGCAACAGCAGCGGATAGACCAGTAGGCCGATCGCGTCGGCTCCCAGGTCGAGCAGCGAGAAGTGGCGGTCGGGCAGAAAGTGCTGGATTAGCTCGATCAGCAGACCGTAGCCGAGCAGCGGCAGCCACTTGCGCCGGTCCCAGCGTGAGTGCGGGAAACTGAAGTCGCTCAGCAGGGCCAGGCAGAGAAACGCACTGCTGTGCTCCAGCTTGTCCCAGACACTGGAGACCATCGGGTAGTCGATGCTGGTGGTGGCCAGATGGGTGATCGCCAGCAGCGCCAGAACAAGAGCCGCCCGGAAGCCGAGGGTGAGTGGCGTGATTGGTCCTCTCCCCGGCTGACCAGTCTCAGTTCTGCTCACGGGCCACCGCACGATAGCCGATGTCGTTGCGCAGATAGACCCCTTCCCAGCTGATGCTGCGTGCGAGCTGGTAGGCCCGTGCTTGGGCCGCGGCGACGCTCTCGCCCAGGGCGGTGGCGCAGAGCACCCGGCCGCCGGCGGTGACCACCTGGCCATCCTGCTCTGCGGTGCCGGCGTGGAACACCTTTTCGCCATCGCACTCGCCTTCAGGTAGACCGGAGATTACCCTGCCCTTGGCGTAATCGCCGGGGTAGCCACCGGCGGCGAGCACCACGCCGAGAGCGGCGCGTGGATCCCACTCGGTGGTCTCACTATCGAGCTGGCCGTCGATGGCGGCGAGGCAGTGGGCCACCAGGTCGGAGCGCATCCGCAGCATGATCGGCTGGGTCTCCGGGTCGCCGAAGCGGCAGTTGTATTCGATCACCTTGGGGGTGCCGTCGGCCATGATCATCAGCCCGGCGTAGAGGAAGCCGGTGTAGGGCAGCCCCTCTGCAGCCATGCCCTTGATGGTGGGCAGGATCACCTCATCCATGATGCGCTGGTGGATCGCCTCGCTGACCACCGGTGCCGGCGAGTAGGCCCCCATGCCGCCGGTGTTGAGACCAGTGTCGCCGTCGCCGGCGCGCTTGTGGTCCTGGCTGGTGGCCATCGGCAGCACATGTTCGCCGTCAGCGATGACGATGAAGCTCGCCTCCTCGCCGTCGAGGAACTCCTCGATCACCACCCGGTGACCCGCCTCGCCGAAAGCGTTGCCGGCGAGCATATCCTGCACCGCTGCCTCGGCGGTCTGCAGATCCATCGCGACGATGACGCCCTTGCCGGCGGCCAGACCGTCGGCCTTGATCACGATCGGCGCACCCTGCTGCTGCAGATAGGCGAGTGCCGGCTCGATCTCGGTGAAGGTTTTATAGTCGGCGCTGGGGATCTGGTGGCGGGCGAGGAAGTCCTTGGTGAAGGCTTTGGAGCCCTCCAGTTGGGCCGCGTCCTGGGTCGGGCCGAAGCACTTCAGGCCGGCTGCAGTGAAAGCGTCCACCAGGCCGATCACCAGTGGCACTTCGGGGCCGACGATGGTCAGGCCGATCGCGTTGGTTTTGGCGAAGCCGACCAGCGCATCGATGTCCTCGACGCCGATCGCTACGTTCTCCAGCTTCGGTTCCAGTGCGGTGCCGGCATTGCCGGGGGCGACGAAGACTTTGTCGGCCAAAGGAGACTGGGCCGCCTTCCAGGCGAGGGCGTGTTCTCGGCCGCCGGAGCCGATGACGAGTATCTTCATGGTGTTCTACTTCAGGCGTTATGGAAACTGGCGCAATGATACAGTTTCATGAGACGGGTTTGTATCGTTGCGGAGTGAGGGGCGGCATGAAAAAGGCCCCGCAGGGCCGTGTTGATCGGGGCGACGGGTCTGCGCGTTACAGGCCCACCAGCTGGGCGTGCAGTCCGCGGTGTTCGACCTTGTGCAGCAGGTCGCTGGCGTGGATGTTAGCAGGATCGTAGTCGACCAGTATGAGATGACGGGCCTTCTCGTTGACGCAGGCCGAGACCACCCCGTCGACACTGGACAGTTCACGTTCGATGGCGTTGATGCTGGCGTCGTCTAGCTCTTCGACGATATGGATCATTACATCAGTACAGGTGTTTGGCATGGTAGCACCACCCTAGGGTTGACTTGAGATCAGTAGATCGACTCAGTGAGGGTCATGTAGAAGAGATAGACCAGGCTGGCGCGAAGGTAAAGCAGAAAAGCCCTGTAAGGTGTGGTGGTGCGGCTACTTGTGTGTGGTGACACCACGTTCGCTGGCTTCGAAGAAGGCGATGATGCGCTGCGCCTCGCTGCCCTGGGGCTCACCGCGCAGCTGTTCCAGAGCCTGGGAGATGTTGAGGTCTGAGTGGTAGAGGGCCTTGTAGGTCTGTTTGATCGATTTGCGGGCCGTTGCATCGAAGCCGCTACGGCGCAGCCCCACTGCGTTGAGCCCCAGGATGCGCGCTGGGTTGCCGTCGCAGGTGGTGAAGGGGGGGACGTCTTTAACCACCTTGGCGCAGCCGGCGATCATGACGTTGTCGCCGATGCGGCAGAATTGATGGATTCCCGCTAGGCCAGAGATGAAGGCCTTGTTGCTGACGGATGCATGGCCGGCAAAGGCGGTGTAAGAGCCGACTACGTTGTGGTCGCCAAAACGGCAGTCGTGGCCGACGTGGCAGTTAGACATGAAGTAGTTGCCGCTGCCGATGATGGTGCCGTCCTCGCTCTTCACGCCGCGACTGAAGTTGACGCCCTCTCTGAAGTGGTTGTTGTCGCCGATCAGCAACGGGCGGCTCTTCTCCGGAGTGAAGCTGAGATCCAAAGGTTCGCAACCCAGCATGGCGCCGCTGTAAACGCGGTTGTTTCTGCCCAGGGTCGTGCCGCTGAAGATGCGCACCCCGTTCTCGATCACGCAGCCCTCGCCGATGAAGACGCCGCTCTCGATGATGGAGAAGGGGCCGACGCTGACTGATGGGTGCAGCTCGGCACCGTCCTCGATGATGGCGGTGGGATGGATCTTATTCATGGAAACAGCGTCTCATCACAAAGAGCACAAAGAACACTAGGGCGTTAGCCATTATTTCTTCGTGTGCTTTGTGTTCTTCGTGGTAAAGCCGATCAGTGACGAAAGTGCCGCATGCCGGTGAAGACCATCGCCATGCCGTGTTCGTTGGCGGCGGCGATCACCTCTTCGTCGCGCATCGAACCACCAGGCTGGATCACTGCGGCGATGCCCGCTTCGGCGGCGCTGTCGATGCCGTCGCGGAAGGGGAAGAAGGCGTCGCTGGCCATCACCGACCCCTCCACCTCCAGACCGGCGTGTTCGGCCTTGATGCCGGCGATGCGGGCCGAGTTGATGCGGCTCATCTGGCCGGCGCCAACGCCGATGGTCATGCCGTCGCGGCCGTAGACGATGGCGTTGGACTTGACGAACTTGGCGACCCGCCAGGTGAAGAGTAGGTCGCGCATCTCGGCCTCGCTGGGTTGCCGCTCAGTGACCACCTGGATCTGTTCGGTCAGCTGCAGATCGGCATCCTGCACCAGCAGACCGCCGTTGACACGTTTGAACTCCAGCCGGTGTAGCAACTCAGAGGACCACTCGCCGCACTCCAACAGCCGTAGGTTCTTCTTCGCGGTGACCGCCTCGATGGCGGCGGCGGAGAGCTTGGGGGCGATGATCACCTCGACGAACTGGCGCTCGACGATGGCCTGGGCGGTCTCGCCGTCGAGCTCGCCGTTGAAGGCGATGATGCCGCCGAAGGCCGACTCCGGGTCGGTGCTGTAGGCGCGGTTGTAGGCGTCGAGCAGATTGTCGCCGAGGGCGACGCCGCAGGGGTTGGCGTGTTTGACGATGACGCAGGCCGGGCCCTCGTCGAAGTTCTTCACGCACTCCAGCGCCGCATCGGTGTCGGCGATGTTGTTGTAGGAGAGCTCTTTGCCCTGGATCTGGCGGGCAGTGGCGACACTCGCCTCGTCGATCTGGTGTTCGACGAAGAAGGCGGCCTTTTGGTGCGGGTTCTCGCCATAGCGCATGGTCTGCACCTGCTTGAACTGCATCGAGAAGGTGCGTGGGAAGTCGCTCACCTCGTCACCCACTCGGGCACCCAGGTAGTTGGCGATGGCGGCGTCGTAGCGGGCGGTGTGTTCGAAGGTCTTGACTGCCAGGTCGAAACGGGTGGCTGGACTGACCTCGCCGTTGCGGGCGCTCATCTCGTCGAGCACCCGGCCGTAGTCGTCAGCATCCACCACCACGGCGACGTCGGTGTGGTTCTTGACCGCGGCGCGCAGCATGGTGGGGCCGCCGATGTCGATGTTTTCGATGGCGGTGGGCAGATCGCAGTCGGGGTTGGCGACGGTCTGTTCAAAGGGGTAGAGGTTGACCACGATCAGGTCGATGGGGCCGATGCCGTTCTCTTTCATGACGCTGTCATCGGTGCCGCGCCGGCCGAGGATGCCACCGTGGATCTTTGGGTGCAGGGTCTTCACCCGGCCGTCCATCATCTCCGGGAAGCCGGTGTACTCGGAGACCTCGATCACCGGGATCACGTTTTCGGTAAGTAGGCGGGCGGTACCACCGGTGGAGAGGATCTCGACGCCCTTATCGGCCAAGGCGCGGGCGAAGTCGACGATGCCGGTTTTGTCAGAGACGCTGATCAGGGCGCGGGTGATTGCAGACATGGTTGCTCTATCCGTTTGTTTATCAATTGGTTTCTAGTTGGGGTCACTGCTTCGGTCGCGTCTCATCCTGGCGGGCAGGGTGCTGCTGGGGGAGGCGCAATCGGAGTGGCCGTTGTTATGCTCGGTGGATGGGGTTCAGTCCAGTCCGTACTGGGCGAGCTTTTTGCGCAGGGTGCTGCGGCTGATGCCGAGTACCGCGGCGGCACGAGTTTGGTTGCCGCCGGTATAGTCCATCACGCTCTCCAGCAGCGGTGACTCCACTTCGTTCATCACCAGCCGGTAGAGATTGCTCATACCATGGCCGTCGATGTGCTCGAAGTAGCGCTGCATTGCGTTGTGGACGCACTGTCGCAAAGGCTCTGATTTTTTCCTCGGAGTGGCGCTAAGATCCCCCTCGCCACTCTTGCTGTATAGTCCTGCCTCAATGTTCATGCCGCTATTTCCCCCAGTTGCATTTGCATCGAAAAAAACCGACCTATGAGTTGTAGTTGTGCTGCGATCGTGTCGGTCTGATTGATCTCCCTTCTGAAGCCTGCGCCACCCGGGTGGGTCTTGCTGTACCACGCAATGTGTTTGCGTGCGATGCGTACGCCCTGGTGTTCTCCGTAGAATGCGTAGAGGCTTTGCAGGTGTTCCATCAGTACTGCTTGTGTCCACTTCAGCGATGGACTTGGCAGTTTTTCCCCTGTCTTCAGGTAGTGATCGATCTCGCGGAAGATCCAGGGCCTGCCCTGGGCTGCCCGGCCGATCATCACTCCGTCCGCTCTTGTCTCTCTTATAACTTCAGCCGCCTTTTCCGGGGAGTCGATATCGCCGTTGGCGATGATCGGGATAGCGACAGCCTCTTTTATCTGGCGAATCGTCTCGTATTCGGCCTCTCCCGCGAAACGGCATTCACGGGTGCGGCCATGCACCGCCAGCGCTTGGATGCCGCTGTTCTCGGCGATGCGTGCAATCTCTACCCCATTACGGTTGCTGGTATCCCAGCCGGTGCGGATCTTCAGGGTGACAGGAATATCCACCGCGTCGACCACCGCTTGAAGAATCTTTTCCACCAGCGCGCTGTCCCGTAGCAGTGCTGATCCTGCCGCGACCTTGCAGACCTTCTTGGCCGGGCATCCCATATTGATATCGATGATCTGGGCGCCATGCGCCACATTGAGGCGCGCCGCCTCCGCCATCATGGTCGGATCCGAGCCGACGATCTGTATCGAAATCGGGCCGCTCTCCCCCTCATGGTCGAGCCGCTTCATGGTCTTGCGGTTGCCCCACAGCGCGGAGTTTGCCGAGACCATCTCGGAAACCGCCATGCCGGCTCCCAATCGCCGGCAGAGTTGCCGAAACGGGTGGTCGGTCACGCCAGCCATCGGCGCCAGGATCAGGTTGTTCTCCAGCTTGTAGGGGCCGATCTGCATGAGTCCCATCACCTGGCTGCGCGTGGCTTTTATTGAGGGAAAGACTGGGAATCTTACCCTCAATCAGGTCATGAAGTAAAACCTGTTTTGCCGCTGTGGGGTGGAATTTACATGGATATCAGTGGGTTAGAGGGTTTGCGTGCCGGAATTCTATTTCCATAAACAGATTAGAGGAATTCAAACTTGAAGCCAATCACGTCGCTACCCGGGTCGACCAGTTCCATCTGGATACGGATCGGCAGTCCGGCTGGCATCAGGTTATCGGTGGAGAGGCTTAGCGGCAGGTATTCGGCAGGCAGGAAAGTGCGTCGGGCGACCGCCTTGCCCGCTTCATTGAAGAGGCTCAACTGTAGCTTGGGGAAGGGTTGCTCGAAGCTTGCCTGGTTGACCATGTCGAGCTGCAGATAGAGGGCGTCGTCATGTTCTGGGTGGATGCGTAGGTCGCGCTCGACCACCACGATACGCTTTGGGTCGCGCCGTTGAGGAAGAGTACAGTTGAACTGGTTGCAGGCTTGCTGCAGCAGATCGCGCCCCAGCGGATGGGCGGCGATCTGGTCACGGAACTGCCAGGTCAGTTGCCCGCCTAGAACGATTAGCAGAAGCAGTGCGCCGAAGCCCCACAGGCGGCTCTGCTTGGCGTAGCCGGGCTCAATGAAGATCCCTCCCAGATCGAAGGAGTCCTCATCCAGTGTGTGGGCTGGTGGCTTCTCCTTGTCTGCCGAGGAGGGCTGGCTTTGTTCCCCAGGCGGGGTGGACGGAGGCTCTTCGTCGCTCGGCTGTGGCTGATCCTTCGCTGGGATCAGGGCGACATCTTCTTCAGCCTCAGCGAGCAGGGCGGTGGTTTTGCTCTCAATCTCCTGGCTGGGGTTGCTGTCGATGTCCAGGTCATAGTCGTTGAGGTTGACCCTGTCGATGCTCAGCTCATCCTCTTGCTCTTCCTTGATATCATCGAGGGGGACGCCCGCTGCGCCCTTCTCTGGAAGTGAGAAGTCGATGCTGTCGAGGATCACCGAATCGCTGTCGAGCAGCATGTAGGAGCTGGTCTGCTCGTTGCCCTCGGCATCGGCATCAAACAGCTCATCAGTCTCGCTGGTTTCAGCCTCGAGCGTGGTTTTCTCATCGGCCAGGGCCTGACCGGATGTGTCAGGGGGGCGCTGTTCCTCTGCATGCAGCCCAGGCAGCGACTGCAGATTCTGCAGTGCATTGAATATCTCCTCACACTCGCAACAACGAGCAAGGCCGTTGGCGGCCTTGAGTTGATCCAGGCTGATTCTGAACAGGGTGTGGCAGTTGGGGCAGCGGGTAAACATCAAAAGCGTGGGGGCGTGGAAACAGTTGGACTAACGTTAGACGGAAGTGGTGAGTCAGGCAATAGGCAGGTGTAGATCGGTGCGGCGGTTTAAAACTCTTTGTCGAGCACCAGACGGAACATGCTGACACCTTCGCCAAAACGATAGCCCAGGCCGATACGCGGTAGTCCAGAGAAACCGCTCTTGCCGCCGTTGGAGAGGTCTACACTAAGGCCTGTCTCCCACAGAGCGGTGATCTCCTGCTTCTCTTGCTGCAGTGAAGTGAACTCTGAGCCGTTGATGTAGAGCTGGTTGAGACCGTAGATGTTGAGGTCGGCGTTCCAGCCAAAGATGTTGCTCTGTTTGGGGAGATGGATGTCGAGCTGGGTTTCGAACGAGAGAAATCGGTCGGACTGACTGTTGTCGTCCAGGGCGTAGCCGGAATAGCGCACCCGGTTGCCGAGCAGCAGGTCGTGATTGCCCCAGTCAAAGGCGTAGCGGCTCTCCATGCCAGTGGAGTAGATCCAGGCAACCTGCTTGCCGTCGCGGGCCTTGCCGGTGCCGATGTCGACAAAGGGTGTCAGTATCCACTGCTCCGATGCGGGCAAGTGTAGGTGCAGCCCGGGCAGGCGGCCAACCGTCTCGACTTGGTCGGGCAGGTTGGGTAGAGAGATGTCGTCGAATTTGAAATCGTAGAGGCCGATGGTGGACGGCTTGGTGACCTCGAGTTCCCAGCCCGTTTTGTCGCCCAGCCGCATCGAGGCGTTGAGCGGGATCCTGAACGCGCCGGTGGTGCGATCGCTGGAGCCGATCGGCGGTGCGGGGGTGAAATGGGGACTTTCGTGCAGATCAAGTTGGGGTGTCGCAGCAGCAGGCAGCGCGGCCACCAGCAGCAATACTGCCGTGAGTATCCGGTGCGCTGCGTGGCGCTGATTTGGGAGCATTGGTTGCCGTCTGTTCCCTTTCGTGGGGGTCCCTTGATGATCACATCCTGCTGCAGTGGATGAATAGTGCATCTGAAGCACCGCTGTTGTCTCCCCTAAAATCGTGTGGTGTGACGTTGTTCCGCCTGCATTGGGATGGCAAGCTTTAGCCTCTATCGGCAGCCAAGCTGATTACTTGAATCATAGTGTGCAAAACTCATCAGGATGATAACGCGATTCCCAGGATTGAAGTTTGGCATTGTTGCACTGCCCGTGGTGTTGCTGACGCTGGGCCTGGCGGCTGCGAGCTTGCCGCTCTGGCTTGAGCCACAAAAGGACCGGTTGGCCGCACTGATTTCAGATGCCTTGGGGCGTAAGCTGGAGCTGCGCGGAGAGCTGCGCCTCAAATCGCTCTTTCCACCGACCCTGCAGGCACGGCAGGTGGTGTTGATGAACCCCGCCTGGGCCTCTCGTGCGGAGATGATCAGCGCCCGCGAGCTGCAGCTCAGCCTCTCCCCTATGGCGCTGCTGGCGGGGCGCATTGAGGTTGCTGAGGGGCGTCTGCTAGGGGCCGATCTGCGGCTCGAACGTGCTACAGATAACGCCAACAACTGGCAGTTTGAGGCGTCTGGTGGGAGCTCAAGCGGTGCTTCGTTGCCGGAGATCCCCCGGATTCAGATCGACGACTCACTCCTGTCTTATCTGGAAGATGGCATTTTGCATCGACTAGAGCTCACATCGGTCAGCGGTCGGCTCGAGGCGGCGGGCCATTTCGAGCTGCTTGGCGATGTGCGCTACCGCTCGATCCCGATGAACGGACGTTATGTTATCGATTTTCCAGCCCATGAGCCGACCAACTACTCATTCAGTTTTGCCGGTGAGGGGCTGCGGTTGGCGGGTTATACCGAGGCGGAGCGCTTGCTGTGGCTGCTTGAGGCGTGGCAGAGCCCCATGTGGGAGCGTTTGAGCGGCCTCAGCCTGGCTGCTGATGCACGGGTTGAAGTTGCGGGTGAACTGCGCGCTAGCGATCAAGGGATGGCGCTGCAGCAGATCTTTGGTCGTGCGGTCAATGTTGCCGGCGTCAACAGACTGTTGCTGACCCAGGGTAGTGCCCGGATCGCCGAGCAGAGCCTGACCATCGATCTGCAGGGAGAGGCCGATGCTCAGCCCGTCTCACTGCATGCCACCCTCGGAGAGAGAGGGAAGGGTGAAAAGCGGCCACTCACTATCGTGTTGAGCTCAGAAAAAAATAGCCTGAAGGCAGATGGTGCTCTGCATGAGACAAGACCGCGGTTGACTGAATTGTCGCTGCTGTGGAAGGGGGAGCGGTTCGAATCACTGGTGCCTTCACGAAGCCCGTCAGTTCCCATCGGGGCCTACCGGCTTGCTGCAAAGCTGCAGATTACGCAGGATCAGTGGCGGTTGCAGCAGATCGAGGGACGGATCGGGAAAACCCGCTTCGGCGGTGATCTGCAGCTGGAAACACGCCAGGGGAGGCGGACACTGACAGGTGAGCTGGGCTTCAAGCGACTCAACCTGCGCCCGCTGCTGAGCGGGGCTAGCAGGCAATCAGACGATGCAGAAGAGATGTTGCACCTGCCGCTTGCGCTCGACCTGGCTGTGCGTGCCGAATCTTTGCAGCTGCCTGCAGCTGAGTTGCGTGCGGTGCAGGCGCGTCTCACTCTCTCCGACGAACAGGTTGCCCTTGAAGATGTCGCCTTCCGATGGCGCAAGCAGAGGTTTACCGGCCAGGGCCGGCAGCAGCTGAGTGGCGGTGAATGGGATCTGCAGCTGGCAGGCTCGCAACTGTCTCTTGCAACCCTGTTGCCCAAATCCGGCCTTAAGGGGAAGCTCGCTGGCATGTCGCTCGAACTGTCGGCTAAAGGTGTGAGCCGAGAGGCAGTGGCGAAAAGCGGGCGAGTGCAACTGCGCCTGCAAGGTGGGGTGGTCGAAGTCGCCGGTTTTGGTAAACAACAGCCCTTACGCTGGGAGCTGAAACAGACCCAGCTGAAAGGGGCGCCGGGAAAGCCACTGCGGTTTGCCGCCTCGGGGCAGGTCGATGGGGAAAGCCTGAAACTGAAGGCTGTCGGGCCGCAGCTCGCTCAGCTGCTCGAATCGACTGGGCCGCTGCGGTTTGCATTCGATGCGAGCTATCCCAAAGGGGGGGCGAGCCTGAAGTTCGATTTGGCGGCTAGTGATTGGCGTTTGCAGGGGCCGCTGCAGATCGAGGCCAAGGGGCGTGCTCTGCCCGCCTGGGCGAGTCGGCAAATCGGCCTGGGCAAAGGCTGGCCGCACCGGCTCAGGATGAGTCTGCTGCTGCAGAAGCGGGGGCTACGACTGCAGCCGTTTTCGCTCACCCTGGGGCGCAACCAGATCGGCGGTAGGCTCGAGCTTCGTCGGGGCGGTAGCCGACCAGCCTTGAGCGGCTCGCTGACATCGGAGCGACTCGATCTCAGGCAGCTGTTTGCCGCCCAGTCGGGCCTGCGGGGAAAAAAGTCGCAGCGGCTGGCCGAGCGTCGCATCCGGCTCGAGTGGGTCTCCGCAGCGGATCTGGAGCTGGATCTCGACTTCAAGAGTCTTCGCTATGGCAAGAGTCGCCTCGGCAAGGGGCAGCTGCGGCTGCAGACCAAAGGAGCGCGATTGCGCTTGGTGCCGATCGAGCTGGCATTCAGCGGCGGCGGTACGCTACGGGCTAAGCTCTATGCTGATCCGCGTGGGCCGCAGAAAAAGTTCAAGCTGTTGGCCCACGCTAAGACATTGGATTATGGGCAGTTGCTGCGCCACCTCGATCTGAGCCGGGACCTGGATGGCAAGAGCGACATCACCCTTGATCTCGATGCGGGTGCACGCACCTGGGGGGGGCTGCTGCAGAGCCTGAGCGGGGATCTTGTGATAGTTGGCGGCAAGGCGAAGCTGCGCAACCAGGAGCTACCCTACAAGCTGCAGGATCTGGTCACCACTCTGCTGTCCCAGCTGCAGGATGAGAAGCAGCACGACACCCATCTGAATTGTCTGGTGAGCCGCTGGTACCTCAAGCAGGGGGTGGCGCGCAGTCTGGGACTGCTGGTTGATACCCAGGAGCTGACCATCGCCGGCAGTGGCAAGATCGACTTCAGGCGGGATCGTATCGACATGATCCTCGATCCGCGGCCCAAGCAACTGACCCTGATCTCCTTCGCTAATCCGGTGGCGGTGAGCGGATCGCTGCATGATCCGCAGATCAACCCGACCAAGCTGAGTGTTTTGAAAGCGATCGCCGGCGTGGCACTGGGGATCTCCAATCCCGCGCTGTTGCTGTTGCTGGTGGCGTTTGGCGATGTTGGGGTTGGGGATGAGAATCCCTGCCTCAGCGCCTATCAGAAGCTGGAGCGGCGCGTTGGCGTGGATGAAGAGAGCAATGAGTTGCTGGAGGGGGTGCAGGCCGAGCTGGGGAGTCAGATGGATCGGGTTGGCGGAGCGATCTGGCGGGTATTGAGTCCAGTGGATGAGGCGCTGAGTGGCGAGTCACCAAGGCAGCAGGGTGAGGCTGGCCTGAGGGCCGGCGAGAGTATTCTTGACTATGACAACTAGCCCCGTGCCTGGGGATTTATGCACTCAACCCGGTTACGGCCGTTCGATTTCGCCAGATAGAGCGCCTGATCCGCGTTTTCCAGCAGGGCCTTGGCGATGCTCTCCAGATCGGGCTGTAGATCGGGTGGTGGTGGCAGGCTCTGCGCGGCGCCGATCGAGACCCTGATCGGGATCGTCTGGCCGCTCTCCAACCGCACTGGTTCGCGCTCCACACGCTGGCGAATCCGCTCCGCTAGCCGCAGTGCCTCTTCCAGCGTGGTGTGGGGCAGCAGTAGGGTGAACTCCTCGCCGCCGTAGCGGATCGCCAGGTCACTCGCCCTCAGCTGTTCTCGCAGGCGCCGGGCCAGCTCCTGCAGTACCTGATCCCCCGCCGAATGGCCGTGTTGGTCATTGATCTGTTTGAAGTGGTCGGCATCGACAAATAGGCAGCTGAGCGGCTGGTGATAGCGGTGCGAGCGGGAGATCTCCTGGGGCAGGCGTCGGTCGAGATATCGGCGGTTGTACAGTTCGGTGAGCGGGTCGGTAAAACCGCTCAGCAGCAGACGCTCGCGATTGGCGGCGTTTTCCAGACAGACACCACTGACTGTGGCGAGGTGTTCGATGAAGTCGCTGGCATGGTGGCGGGTGAAGCGGTCGTGGCGCCGGCTGCCCATGCAGATCCAGCCGATAATCTTGCCGCGGCGGGGGATCGGAAGCAGTGCGATACTCTGCAGCTGTTGTGGGTTGTCGAACAGACCGGCGTGTTCAGGTACCAGGAAGGGGCCGAGCCAGACTCGTTGCAGGCTGGCGAGATGGGGGTGTGCCTGTTGCAGATCATCGACCAGACGCACTGCGGGGAAGCTCTCTGCCGGGATGCCGTTGTTGTTGAGCAGGTCGCGCAGATGGTGTTTCCGATCCTCTAGCAGCAGGCAGATCGACGCCAGCTCCATGGAGCGTCGCATGCCATCTGTCAGATGCTGCAGCAGTTCCGCCAGGGAGCCGGCAGAGAGCAGTTCCAGCTCTCGCTGATGGAAGCGATTCAGGGTCGTCTCATTGCGCCGCGCCTCGTTGCTCAGCTCCTTGAGTCGTTGTTTGAGATGGCGGTTTTCCCGTTCCATATCCCGCATGTCGGCGCGTCGCCCTTTCTATGACTGGGCGTGTTAGCGGCGCTTCTGTTTGATACTTGAAGAGTGGCGACTACTATCTGATTGGTCATCAGGGATTGGATAACTCAGGGAGAGTGCGATGCGACAGGGATGTTTTGCCGGTTTGGTGTTGGGTGTCGGCTTGTGTGTAGGGTGTGGCGGTGACGGCAGCAGCGGATGAGTCGATCTACCGCTGTACCATGGCGGATGGTGCGGTGGAGTTTCGCCAGCGCCCCTGTCAGCAGGGGGTGCAGAGCGAGACCTGGGTGGTGGAGCAGACTCGCGGTTTTGAAGCGCCGGCGCAGCGCCCCGCTGCCGTCAAGAAACGCAAATTACGACGTAAAAAATCGAATGCCGGGGCGGCTGAGCGGGCGCGCAAACGCCAACAGGAGCGCTGTTTTCGTACCGAGCAGAAGCTGCAGCGGGTCGAGAACCGGTTGCGGGCCGGCTACAGAGCGTCGCAGAGCGCCCGTCTGCACCAGCGCCAGGGTGAGTATGAGGATTATCTGAGTCGCTTCTGTCACTAGGGAGCGTTGGAAACCCGCCAGCGTTGGTAGTCTGGCTCGCTGAGATAGCCGCGGCTGTTGATGTAGTTGGCCACGTTGCGCAGCCGATAGAAGCGCACCACCGAGTCGACCCGGATGATCTCATTGCCCTGTTCGTCGAAGAACAGCAGGGATGGAGTGTAGAAGAGGCCAAGTTCTTTCGCCCACTGCTTCGCCGTGGAGCGTCTGCCGTCGGGGGTGACGATCGGGGTGTCGGCGTTGATATCGAGCTGCACGTTGTCGAACCGCTGGAACAGCCTGTTGATGGCGGGTTCGCGTAGCGGCTGGCCATGCAGCACATCACAGGCGTGGCACTCACCCTGCTCGAAGAAGACCGCCAGCGGGCGCTCGCCGGGGAAGCGGGAGCGGTCGAGGTTGTGCGGTGGTGGCAGGAAGAAGGGCTCCTCGTTGAGCTCGCCGGGCTCGAAGTGGGTCGCCTCGTCGGCGCGGGCCAGGTAGTCGGGAAAGCTTTCTCTCTGGTAGTGGCGGTCGGCCACATACTCCAGTGCAGCACGAAACTGGTAGGGTGGGTAGTAGCCGCGCAACCGCAGTGCCTCGTGGCCTTCCTCATCGTAGAAGATCAGCGAGGGAGTGAAAGTGGTGTTCTCGCGCTGCGCCAGTTCCCGCTCCGTGAGCAGCTCGCCGGCCAGGTCGGTTACCTCGTCGATGCCCCAGATGTTGATTGCGACTACCTCGAAGTGGCGGCGGGTGTAGGCGGTGATGTCGGAGAGACCGAAGTTCACCTGCAGAAGCATCTTGCAGTAGGCGCAGCGCTGCTGGCCAAAGTAGAGGATCAGCCCTTGCTTGCCGCTTTGTTGGACATCGGCCAGATCCTCCTGCAGGTCGAGGAAGCTGTGCTTGAACCAGTCGGGGTGGCTGAGCGGCTCCTCCAGGGGAAAGTCATCGAAGGCGAAGAGATCTTTGGTATCTTCGGCAGCAAGAGCCGGGAGTGCGGACAATAGCAGGCTGCCCCACAGCAGCAGGGGCAGGAGAGATCGATGGTGTTTCATGCGGACAGCTCTTGGTGGTTTATTTTTCCAATGCGCCCGGAACAATTAGTCTGCCTGCCGCCGGTAGTTGTTGTTGGTGTGGCGGCTGGTTCTGTTCCGGCCGCTCTGGCCGGAACGCTTTATCCAAGTATATGCAGGGTGGACTCGGATTACTCCTTTTCGCGTTCGAGGTATTGCGACCAGTTGACGCTGCTGTCGCCGAATACGAAGAAGAAGGGGTTGAGCAGCGAATCTTTGGTGTTGTAGCGCAGCGGCTGCATATCGAGCATGGTGATTTTGCCGCCGGCAGCTTCCACTACCGCCTGCGCAGCGGCGGTGTCCCACTCGGAGGTGAGGCCAAGGCGTGGGTAGAGATCGGCGCTGCCGTCGGCCACCAGGCAGAACTTCAGCGAGCTGCCCATGGATGTCAGCTCGTGGGGACCGATGTTTTCGAGGAATTTGATCAGCGAATTGCCGGCGTGGGAGCGGCTGCCGGCGACAATCGCTGGACTGCGCAGCTTGGCTTGCACCTGGATCGCCTCGGCCTCTGCCGGGCCCTGTTTTTTCCACGCCCCCTCGCCAAGTACGCCGTAGTAGAAGCGCTCCAGCACCGGCGCATAGATCACGCCGAGCGTCGCCTGCTGATTCTCCACCAGGGCGATGTTGACGGTGAACTCGCCATTGCGTTTGACGAACTCGCGGGTGCCGTCGAGCGGGTCGATCAGCCAGTAGCGCTGCCATTCACGGCGGGTCTCGAAGGGAATCTTGGCGGACTCCTCCGAGAGCACTGGGATCTCCGGGGTGAGGCGCTCCAGCGCCTCGACGATGATCTGGTGGGAGGCGAGGTCCGCCTTGGTCAGTGGCGAGTCATCGGCCTTCTGCTCGATGCCGAAGTCATCGGAGTTGTAGACCTCCATGATCGCGTCGCCGGCCTGTTTGGCGAGTTCGAGGAGTTGGTCCATGGAGATCGGTGTCGTCATTGCAGATATTCCCTTGTCAGGCAGAGTGCGGCGATCGAGCGCGCCTCGGTAAAATCGGGTTGGGCCAGCAGTTGCTGCCAGTTCGAGAGCCTCCAGGGGACCACCTCGATGGGCTCGGGTTCATCCCCTTCGAGCCGGTCCGGATAGAGATCGCGCGCCAGAATAACATGGGTATTGTGCTGGATGTAGGAGGGTACGATGGTCACAGTGCGCAGTAGTTCCAGGTTTCGCGCCGCGTAGCCGGTCTCCTCGCGGATCTCCCGCCCAGCCGCCGCCAACGGCGTCTCGCCGGCCTCGATGCGCCCCTTCGGCAGGCCGAGCTGATAGTTGTCGGTGCCGCTGGCGTATTCACGGATCAGCAGCACCGTATCCTCGTCGAGCATCGGCACGATCAGCACCGAGCCGCTACTGCCGCCAAGCAGCCGTTCGTGGGTGCGGCGCTCACCGTTGGCGTATTCGATCTCCATCTCCTCGACACGGAAGATGCGGGACTGGACCACTTGGCGGCGGCTGAGGATCTTTGGTTTTTGTGGCATGATCGAGCTCGTTTCGTTGCAACCAGCTGGGGTGGCACAGCCTAACATGGAGCAGACTTTTGACGATGATTGACTGGCAGCAAATCGATACCGTGTTGCTCGACATGGATGGCACCCTGCTTGATCTGCACTTCGACAACCACTTCTGGCTGGAGTATGTGCCACAGCGTTACGCAGAGGCCCGTGGTCTGGAATATGCGGAGGCCAAGGATCAGCTGATGGCTCGTTACAAGAGCATCGAGGGGACTCTGGAGTGGTACTGTGTCGACCACTGGAGCCGCGAGCTGGGGCTCGATATTGCGCTATTGAAGGCGGAGGTGGAGCATCTGATCCAGGTGCATCCGCATGTGGTCGATTTTCTCGATCAGCTGATGTGCGCCGGTAAACGCCGGGTGCTGGTGACCAACGCCCACCAGAAGGCGTTGGCGTTGAAGATGGAGCGGACCCGTCTGGCGGGCTTTTTCGATCACATCGTCACCGCCCATGATCTGGGCCTGCCGAAGGAGGATCCTGCGTTCTGGGACAAGCTGCAGGCACTGGAGCCGTTTGATCGTGAACGCACCCTGTTTGTCGATGACAGCCCCTCGGTGCTTGCCTCGGCCCGGGGCTACGGCATCCGCTGGTTGCTGGCGATCCTCAAGCCAGACTCCAAGGGGCCGCTGCGTGAGGCGGGAGAGATCCCAGCCATTCACGACTTCTCCGAGGTGATGGCGGGTCTGAGTTCGGTCTGCTGATCAGCTCTTTTGGGTGTCCTGGCTGGCGCTGATCTGTGCCAGCATCTGCTCCATCCGCTGTAGCCGTTCATCCATCTGCAGGGTGCGCGTCTCGATGTTGTGCACCTCGCCAGCCTCGCCCTCGCCAGTATCCCGTGCGAACTGCTCATGCTCCCGTTGCAGGGTCTCCAGCACGATGCCGATCATCATGTTCAGGAAAACGAAGGCGACGATGAAGATGAAGGAGAGATAATAGCTCCAGCTCAGTGGGTAGATGGCCATGGTCTCGTACATCACGTCGGTCCAGTCCTCGAAGGTGGCGACGCGGAACAGGGTCAGCATGGCGATGGTGATGTTCTCCCACAGCTCCGGGTTGATGGTGTGGAAGAACATGCTGCCCGCTGCGGCGTAGATATAGAAGATGATGAACATCAGCAGCGAGACGTAGCCCATGCGCGGGATCGCAGTGACAAAGGCGTTCAGCAACACCCGTAGCTCCGGGATGATGGAGATCAGCCGCAGCACGCGGAAGATGCGCAGCAATCGCCCGAGTAGCGCCGCCTCACTATCCTCCACCGGAATCAGGCTGGCCACCACGATGATGAAATCAAAGACATTCCAGGCCTTGCTGAAGAAGCGTTTCAGATTCTGCTCGGCGATTATGCGGATGCTGATTTCCAGCAGAAAGAACAGGGTAATGCCGATGTCGAGGATTGCGAAGACGCTGCTCAGAGTCGGCGGGATGGCGTAGGTCTTGGCGCCGATCACCATCGCTGAGATCAGGATCACCAGGATTACGAAGGTCTCGAAGCCCTTGTTTTCGCGGATCGAGATGAAACGGTTCTGGAGGCTGGCTGCGCTGAGGTTCATGGGGTTCGGGGTGGCTGGAGTTCAGATTTTTAGGTCGCGGATTATAGCTGCTGCCGCGGAAAAATCATGTGGCTGTTGGCTCAGATTGGGGCATGGGTTCAACAGACAGATCGGCTTACGATAGCAATGCAGTGTGGGGCGCTGCTGTTTGGCTCAGCCTCTTGCGTGGTTTTCTGCTCGCGCTGCTGACGACCTATCGTCCCCATGTCTTGAAGCGTTTTTTACAGTAGTCGAGCAGTTCACGGTAGTTACGGAAGTGGAGCTCGAAGCCCGCTTCCGCCGGGGCGTCGAGTTCGCACCAGTCGTTGCTGTAGTCGCGACAGATCTGCGGGCGCTCGGCGTAGATACCGCAGGCGCCGTTCGGCTGGATGTGTTCGCAGCGGGCCTGGAACAACAGAAACCAGCCATCCTCATCTTTGTAGACCTCCA
This sequence comes from endosymbiont of Ridgeia piscesae, assembly GCF_001443665.1. Lineage (NCBI taxonomy): Bacteria > Pseudomonadati > Pseudomonadota > Gammaproteobacteria > endosymbiont of Ridgeia piscesae. The sequence continues at coordinate 136,668 of NZ_KQ557115.1, forward strand.
CCCCCTGGTGGGAGACCTGCCACAGCAGGTGCTCGAAATCGACCTTGGAGCGTGGCGCGACGCCGAGGGCCTCGGTGGTGTAGCTGCAGCATTTTGAGCCGCTGCAGCGGCCACACTTGTCATCCACTCGGGTTATTGCGGGTTTTTTGATGTGCCCTCCGGATGGTGCCGGTGCCGGTGCCGAGGGCGTTTGGGCTTGTCACCCTCGGCCCTGTTTTCGTCGTGCTTTTTATGATGACCGCTGCTGTGGCTTCTGCCGTGGTGCTTACGGCCATCCTTGCTGCGATGCTGCACACGCTTGCTGCGGTCCGGGTAGATGCGGCTCTTTGGATCGACCTCTGCCAGCAGTTCGGCGGAGACCGTCTCCATCGGGATGGCGTGGCCGGTGTACATGGCGATGTCGGGAAGGGAGAAGGCGTAGGTCTCGCAGGCGAAGCTGATGGCGTCGCCGCTGGCGCCGGCACGGGCGGTGCGGCCGATACGGTGCACATAGTCTTCCGCATCCTCCGGCAGATCGTAGTTGACTACGTGGGTGACATCGGGGATGTGCAGGCCGCGCGCCGCCACGTCGGTGGCGACCAGTACCGATAGTTCACCGGACTGAAATTTGTTGAGCAGGCTGAGGCGTTTTTTCTGTGGCACGTCGCCGGAGAGCACCGCAGTGTCGATCTGGTTGCCCTGCAGGAAGCCCCAGACCTTGTCCGCGACCCGTTTGGTGTTGACGAAGACGATGGTGCGGCTCGCCTCTTGCCTGCGCAGTAGGCCGATCAGCAGTGGGATCTTCTCCTCGTTGGCGACCATGTAGCCGATCTCCCGCACTTTCTCAGCGGTGACCTGTTCTGGTTGCACCTCCACATGCTGCGGGTTGTTCATGTGTTCGTAGGCGAGCTCTTGCACCCGGTAGGAGAGGGTGGCGGAGAACAGCATGCCGAGGCGGCGGGTTGGGCCCGGGCAGCGCCGCAGCAGGTAACGGATATCCTTGATGAAGCCGAGGTCGAACATGCGGTCCGCCTCATCCAGCACTACCACCTGGATCTCATTGAGGTTGTATACATGCTGTTTGAAGTAGTCGATCAGTCGTCCGGGGGTGCCGACCAGGATGTCAACGCCTTGCTGCAGCTGGTTGCGCTGCTGTTCGTAGCCGGTGCCGCCATATACCGCGGCAGTGGTGAAGTCGGTATGTTTGCAGAGTGCCTCGGCGTCTTTGTGGATCTGCACTGCTAGTTCGCGGGTCGGGGCGAGCATTAGTGCGCGGGGTTGGTTGGGCCGGCGTTGTTCGCTGCTGGGGTGGTCGATCAGGTGCTGCAGGGTCGCGACCAGGAAGGCAGCGGTTTTGCCGGTGCCGGTCTGCGCCTGGCCGGCGACATCGTTGCCGGCGAGGGCGATTGGCAGGGTCTCCGCCTGGATCGGGGTGCACTGGATGAAGCCTGCCTCGGTGATGCCCTGCAGGAGTTCAGGGGCGAGATCGAATTGGTCGAATCGTGTGTCTGTCAAGTGTGTTTTGCTCATGGCGAGCAAGGATAACCCAATTTTTGTGAACTTTGGACTTGAATTAGTGGGATTTTTTCGATCCAATAAGCGACTCGTCACTGTTTGTGGCGTGAATTCACCTGATTTACCTGCTTCTAGGAACCCAAACACAGAGCACCATGCGGTGCCTGGTGTCTTCCCAGATCTTTTTGGAGAAACCCAACGTGAGTGGACAGATTGTTCATGTGACGGACGACTCTTTCGAGTCAGATGTGCTGCAGTCAACCCTGCCGGTTCTGATCGACTATTGGGCGGAGTGGTGTGGCCCCTGCAAAATGATCGCACCGGTGCTGGATGAGATCGCGGCTGAATACTCCGGCAAGCTCAAGGTCGCCAAGTTAAATATCGATGATAATTCCAACACCCCGCCCCAGTACGGTATCCGTGGTATCCCCACGCTGATGCTGTTCAAGAATGGCGAGGTCGAGGCGACCAAGGTGGGCGCGGTCTCCAAATCACAGCTGACCGCGTTTATCGACAGTAATCTCTGAGCGCTGGCAGAAGCCTGGCGACTGGACGCGTCACGAATGCCTGCTAGACTTCCCGCAACGCGAATCCGCACGCAGATCGCCCCCATCAAAATCTGAAGATACTTTTTCTCGGCTTGTCCCCCTATTCGGGGGCGACTCTCTTTTCCCGCCGATCCCATCAACTCAAAACCATCCCAAAACACCATGAACCTGACTGAACTTAAAAAGATGCCGGTCCCAGAACTGGCCGACCTCGCGCGCGATATGAAGATCGAGGGCATGGCGCGTACCCGTAAACAGGATCTGATTTTCGCTATCCTCAAGGCCCATGCGAAGAAGGGCGAGGACATCTACGGCGACGGGGTGCTGGAGATCCTGCCGGATGGTTTTGGTTTTCTGCGTTCGGGCGACAGCTCTTACCTGGCCGGGCCAGACGATATCTATGTCTCACCGAGTCAGATCCGTCGTTTCAGCCTGCGTACCGGCGACACCATCTCCGGCAAGATTCGCCCGCCGAAGGATGGCGAGCGCTACTTCGCGCTGCTCAAGGTCTCCGAGATCAACTTCGACAAGCCGGAGAACGCCAAGAACAAGATCCTATTTGAGAACTTCACTCCGCTGTTCGCCAACCAGAAGTTCACTCTGGAGAAGGGTAACGGCAGCACCGAGGACATCACTGCCCGCACCATCGAACTCTGTGCCCCGATCGGCAAGGGGCAGCGCGGCCTGATCGTCTCCCCGCCCAAGGCGGGCAAGACCATGATGCTGCAGAATATCGCCCAGTCGATCGCCTACAACCACCCCGAGTGCTACCTGATCGTGCTGCTGATCGACGAGCGTCCGGAAGAGGTGACCGAGATGGCCCGCTCGGTGCGCGGTGAAGTGATCTCCTCCACCTTCGACGAGCCGGCCACCCGCCACGTGCAGGTCGCCGAGATGGTGATCGAGAAAGCCAAGCGGTTGGTCGAGCACAAGATGGACGTGGTGATCCTGCTCGACTCCATCACTCGCCTGGCGCGCGCCTACAACACCGTCATCCCCTCCTCCGGCAAGGTGCTGACCGGTGGTGTCGACGCCAACGCCCTGCACCGTCCCAAGCGTTTCTTCGGCGCCGCGCGCAACGTGGAGGAGGGCGGCAGCCTGACCATCATCGCCACCGCCCTGGTGGAGACCGGCTCGCGCATGGACGATGTGATCTACGAGGAGTTCAAGGGCACCGGCAACATGGAGGTCCACCTGGATCGCCGCATCGCCGAGAAGCGCATCTTCCCCGCCATCAACATCAACCGCTCTGGCACCCGCCGCGAGGAGCTGCTGATGAAAGAGGGCGATCTGCAGAAGATGTGGATCCTGCGCAAGATCCTGCATCCTATGGATGAACTGGCGGCGATGGAGTTCCTCTTCGACAAGCTCAAGGTCTCCAAGACCAATCAGGAATTTTTCGACGCGATGCGGCGTTGAGGTAATGACTGACCCGGTTGCCACCGCGCCCCGGGTTTTATCCTGACGCCAGGCTAGCATGCCGTGACTGCAGCGTTCCCCCAGCAAACCTAATGCGATGAAGGCGATGATCCTCGCGGCCGGGCGCGGCGAGCGCATGCGCCCGCTCACCGACCATACCCCCAAGCCGCTGCTGCCAGTGGCGGGCAAGCCACTGATCCAGTACCACATCGAAAATCTGGCCCGTGCCAGCGTGCGTGAGTTGGTGATCAACCATGCTCACCTGGGTGAACAGATCGAGGCCTGGTTGGGTGATGGGGCGCAGTTTGGGGTTTCAATCCGCTACTCCCCCGAAGCCGAGGCGCTGGAGACCGGCGGCGGCATCTATCGTGCGCTACCTTTACTGGGAGAGGCGCCCTTCCTGGTGGTCAACGGCGATGTCTGGTGCGACTTCGATCCCAGCTGCCTACAGCTGGCCGGAGGAGATCTGGCGCAGCTACTGATGGTCGCCAATCCGGACCACCACCCAGGGGGGGATTTTCATCTGCAGGCGGGGCGGCTGGATGATCAGGGCAGTCCAAAGCTGACCTTCAGCGGCATTGGCCTCTATCGTCCGGCGCTGTTTGAAGGATGCCGGGCTGGCCGCTTCCCGCTGGCGCCACTGTTGCGGAATGCGATGGCCCAGGGCCGGGTGGCCGGCGCTGAACATCATGGTCGCTGGATCGATGTTGGCACTCCGCAACGCTTGCAAGAGCTGGAGCGCAAACTCACAGGATAAACTCGACCATGGGCCAGGAGATCAGCTCAAGCATCTTTTCCCCGGATGACTTTCGCGAGTTTCGGCAGCGGCTGAAGGCAGAGACCCGGCTCCTCGCTGAGTGGCTCAGAGAGGGGCGTTTTGCGTCGGTTGGGCACTGCGGTGGATTTGAGCTGGAGGCCTGGCTGGTGGATGGTAGTGGCTATCCTGCACCACTCAATCAGCCCTTTTTGCAGGCCCTCGACAACCCGTTGGTGGTGCCCGAACTGGCCACCTTCAATGTGGAGCTCAACAGTACTCCGCGCGCGATCAGAGGAACAGTCTTTTCCGAGATGGCGGCAGAGTTGCAGCAGCTTTGGTGCGAACGCCGGGATGCCGGCGCGCCGCTGGATGTCCGTCCAGGCATGATCGGTATTCTGCCAAGCCTGCGCCAGTCTGATCTGAGTCTGGCTAATATGTCGCCACTGAATCGCTACCGTGCGCTCAACGAGCAGGTCTTCCGGCTGCGTCGGGGTGAGCCGGTTGAGCTCGATATCAGCGGTCGGGATCAGCTGCAGTTGAGTCATCAGGATGTGATGCTGGAGTCGGCCACTACCTCATTTCAGATCCATCTGCAGGTGGGTGGTGCGGAGATGGCGCGCTTCTACAATCTAGCAAAGATGGTCTCGGCACCGATGGTGGCACTGTCGGCCAACTCCCCCTTTCTGTTTGGCCGGGATCTGTGGGATGAGACCCGCATCCCGCTGTTTGAGCAGTCGATCTCGGTCGGCGGCTCGGATCTCACCAAGCGGGTCAGCTTTGGCGTGCGCTACGTGAAGGACTCGATCATGGAGAGCTTCACGGCCAATCTAGAGCGCTACCCGGTGTTGTTGCCGAAGCTGATGGATGAGCCGGTTGAACGGCTTGCCCATCTGCGCCTGCACAACGGCACTATCTGGCGCTGGAACCGGCCGTTGATCGCCTTCGATGAGGCGGGCCAGGCGCAGCTGCGGATTGAGCACCGGGTGGTGCCAGCAGGCCCCAGCGTGACGGATAGCATCGCCAATGCCGCGCTCTTCTTTGGTCTGATCTACCAGCTGGCGAAGACCCAGCAGGCGGCAGAGCAAAAACTCGGTTTTATCCGTGCCAGGAGCAATTTCTACGCCGCCGCGCGGCGTGGGCTGGATGCTGAGATATTCTGGTTTGACTGGCAGAGGATGCCGCTCGCTGAGCTGGTGCTCGGACAGCTGCTGCCGGCTGCCGAGTCGGGGCTGGCGGCACTGGGGGTGGAGCCGGCTGAGATCGAACACTGGCTGGGCATCATTCGCGGGCGGGTGGAGACGCGGCAGACAGGAGCCGCCTGGCAGCGCGCCTGGGTGGAGCGCCATGGCCATGACATGCTAGCGTTGACCCAGGCCTATCTTGAGGCTCAGGAGAGTGGCAGACCGGTCTACCAATGGTCGATCTGAAGGAGGTTGCAAGGATCGATGCTGAAACAAGCGTTCTCTATCCCTGACGGATTGCTTGATCGGCAGGCCGATCAGCTGGCGTCTCTGCTCGAAGGCCCCACCCTGTTGCATCTGCCAGGGGCGCGCTCTGATCCGCTGTTTGTCTCGGTGCTGATGCACGGTAACGAGACAGTGGGCTGGGAGGCGATCAGGCGGCTGTTGCGGCGCTATGCCGGGGGGCGCGAGCTGCCGCGGGCTCTGAGCCTGTTTATTGGCAATCTCACTGCTGCAGCGCAGGGAGTCCGCCGCCTGCCGGGGCAACCCGACTACAATCGGGTCTGGCCCGGCGCTGAGGCCCAGGGGCTGCCTGAGCAGCGGCTGATGCAGCAGGTGGTGGAGGAGATGCGCCGGCGCCAGCCCTTTGCCAGTGTCGACATCCACAATAATACCGGGCTCAATCCGCACTATGCCTGCGTCAACCGTATTGAGCCCCGTTTCCTCCACCTTGCTGCCTTGTTCGGGCGTACCGTGGTCTATTTTCTGCGCCCCCGGGGGGTTACCTCGATGGCGATGGCAGAACTCTGCCCCTCGGTGACCCTGGAGTGCGGCAGGGTCGGTGAGCGCCGCGGCGTGGAGCACGCCATGGGCTACCTCGATGCCTGTCTACACCTGGCGGAACATCCGCAACATCCGATGGCAGAGCACGACATCGACCTGTTCCACACGGTTGCCCAGGTGAAGATTAGAGAGGAGACGAGCATCGGTTTCGACGGTGCGGTCGGAGATATTGTGTTCCACTCTGACATCGACCACATGAACTTCCGCGAACTGCCGGTCGGCACCGCACTGGCACGCATCGGGCCGATTGGTACGAAGCTCCTGGATGTGCGTGATGAGCGGGGGACCGATCGTACCGAGCGCTATTTTCATGTCGAGGATGGTGAGCTGCGGCTGCGCACGGCAGTGATGCCATCGATGCTGACCACCGATGCCAGCATCATTCGTCAGGATTGTCTCTGCTACCTGATGGAGCGTTACGACAACCACCTGCATGAGGGTGATTGAACCGCCACTTTGCTGAGGGATAGACGGGCGGGAATTATCTACCATATTTAGGGCTGAACTTTCCTGTTTGATGAGAGACGTCGCCCGCCATGAGCAAGCCCAAACCACCCCTGATCGGCATCACTGCAGCCAATGATCCGCGCATGCCGGAACACTACCTGTTGCGCTGGGACTATGTGCGTGGAGTGGTTGCGGCAGGTGGCATCCCGGTGATCCTGGCGCCCACCTCTGGATTGGAGATCAAGGCGGTGCTGGCTCGGATCGATGCCCTGGTGCTTTCCGGTGGCGGGGATATCGACCCGGCCTCCTACGGCGGTAGCGCACGGATTAAGCCGCTGCTGGCGAATCCGGAGCGGGATCAATTCGAGCTGGAGCTAGTGAAGCGGGCGCTTGATCTGGAGATGCCGCTGTTAGGTATCTGTCGCGGCATGCAGGTGATCAACGTCGCCTGCGGCGGTGATCTGATCCAGGATATCGAAGCCGAACGGCAGAGCCCGATCCTGCATGATGACCCGCTGCGTCCGCGGGACCGGATCGCCCATGAGGTGTCGATCTTGCCGGGCACCAGCCTGTTCGGCATGGTGCGACGTGAACGCATCGCGGTGAACAGTTTTCACCATCAGGCGGTGGATCAGCTTGGTGCTGAGCTGCGCATCAGCGCCTTGGCGGATGATGATCTGGTGGAGGCGATTGAGCACCCGCAGCTGCAGTTTGTGATGGGGGTGCAGTGGCATCCGGAGTCGCTGTGTAGCCTTGGTGCGCCGTTCTCAACCCTGTTCGATGAGGTGACCCGGCAGGCCTCCCGGATGATGCATGCCTGAGCCTACTTGAAGTAGTACCAGAGTAGCCCGACATATTCGTGCATAGCGTAGGCGACATTCTTCACCGCCAGGCCATTGGGCAGTCCCTCGAGCCAGACATGGCGGGTGTTGGTTTTGTGGATGAAGCCGGTAGGGGCCGGGATCACCTCCACGCCATTGCGTTTAAAGGCATAGACGGCGCGTCGCATGTGTAGGGCGTTGGTCACCAGCAGCACCTGCTTGATACCGAGCTTTTTCAGTAATTGTGCACTCAGGCGGGCGTTATCCCAGGTGGTATTGCTGGCGGCTTCGATCTGGCTGACGCTGACCCCAAACTCATCCTGCAGGATGCAGGATGCGGGCTGCGATCTTCGCTTCGGGCTCGCCGAAATAGATCGGGGTGCCGCCGCTGGGGATCACGGGCAGGCCGGTCTGGCGCGCCAGTTTGGCCGCATAGCGCAGTCGCTCCAGTTCGCGAGCGCTGACCGTGTCGCCGCCATACTCGGGAGCATCCAGATTGCGCCCGCCGCCAAGTACGATGATCGCCTCGGGGTGACTCTCTGCCAGGCGTTCTTCGCTGAGCGCGGGGTGGATCTCCAGGCCCTGCGCGAGCAGATCGGCAGTGATCGGCAGACTGGTGACCCACAGCAGTAGCAGAGCGAAGACAAATACCCGTCGGCCGTAGCCAAAGCGCCAGTAGAGTAGCCCAAGAAAACCGAGCAGAATCAGTCCACCGGGGGGGAGCAGCAGGTACTCGATGGCGCGGTGGGTGATGACGTCCATGGGCTGTGTCGCCTCAGGCTGATGAACAGTGACATGAATTGATTACAGATTTTAGCCTTTCAGCAATCTGCGATGAAGGGCGCTGCTGTTGTCAGCGCTGCGCAAACAGTGAATCGGCCTGCAGATCTGCGTGGTAGGAAGAGCGCACCAGCGGGCCACTGGCAACGTTGCTGAAGCCCATCGCCTCGCCGCTTTGGCATAGCGTATCGAACTCTCTGGGGGTGACATAGCGTTGCACCGGCAGGTGGTCACGGCTCGGTTGCAGGTATTGCCCAAGGGTCAGCATGTCGCAGCCGTGAGCGTGCAGATCTTGCATCACCTGTTCGACCTCCGTCAACTCCTCGCCGAGACCGAGCATCAGACCCGATTTGCTGGGCACCTGTGGACAGGCCTGTTTGAACGCCTGCAGTAGTTGCAGAGACCAGGCGTAGTCGGCACCGGGGCGTGCCTGCTGGTAGAGTCGCGGCACTGTTTCTAGGTTGTGGTTGAAGACATCCGGCGGCTGCTGGCTGAGTTGCTGCAGGGCGACCTCCAGACGGCCGCGAAAGTCGGGCACCAGGATCTCGACGCGGGTGTTGGGCGTCAGCCGGCGGATCTCGCGGATGCAGTCGGCGAAGTGGCCGGCGCCGCCGTCGCGCAGGTCGTCTCGGTCGACTGAGGTAATCACCACATAGTAGAGCCCCATCTGCGCGATTGCCTCCGCCAGCTGGCTGGGTTCGTCTGGATCGAGGGGGCGTGGCTTGCCGTGGGCGACATCGCAGAAGGGACAGCGGCGGGTGCAAATATCCCCCATGATCATGAAGGTGGCGGTGCCCTTGTGGAAACATTCGCCCAGGTTGGGGCAGGCGGCCTCTTCGCAGACCGAACTGAGCTTGTGTTCACGCAGCAGCTTGCGCACCCGATTGACCTGGCTGCCCAGCGGCGCCTTGGCGCGAATCCATTTTGGTTTGCGTAGCAGGCTGTCGCGCTGTTCCACCTTTACCGGGATGCGGGCGAGCTTGCTCTCACCGCGTTGATGGCTATCGGGGGTTGAGCGGGAAGGTGGCTGGTGGGTTTTGGTTTCACTCATCGGGGCTGGATTGGGATGTGTCGCTGTCAAAGCGCAGAGTGTACCCCAGTCGATCGGCCAGTTGTTGCGCCAATTCCACGGCTAGGATGGGGATGGGCGTGTGGCATCCTAGTTCTGACAACTGGGTCACCGCCAGCCCTGGATAGCCGCAGGGATTGATGCGGCTGAAGGGCTCGGTTTCCATCGCCACATTGAGGCTGAGGCCGTGGTAGCTGCAGCCACGTCGCACGCGCAGACCCAGGGCGGCGATCTTGCGCCCCTCTACATAGACTCCGGGGGCGTCGGCACGGGCTTCTGAGGTGATGCCCCGCTTGGCGAGCAGCTCGATCACCGACTGCTCCAGCAGGGTTACCAAGGCGCGCACGCCAAGTTTGGCGCGGCGCAGGTCGAGCATCAGATAGGCGATCAGCTGGCCAGGGCCGTGATAGGTGACCTGGCCGCCGCGGTCGCTCTGTACGATGGGGATCTCCCCTGGGTTTAATAGGTGCTCCGGCTTGCCTGCCTGGCCCAAGGTGAAGACTGGGGGATGTTGGAGCAGCCAGAGTTGGTCGGTGCTCTGGAGATCGCGCTGTTCGGTGTAGTCGCACATCGCCTGCCAGACGTCCAGGTAGGGCTGGACGCCCAGTTCACGCACAAGCAGGGTGTTCATGTCAGCTGCTCAGAGTGCCATGTAGACCTTCTCGTGGGCGCTGAGGTCGAGATAGATGGCGTCAAGCTGGGCCTTGCTGCTGGCCTTGATGGTGACGGTGACCGAGACCCACTTGCCGCCCTTGCTGGTGCGGCTGACCACCGCGCCTTCGTGCAGGTCGGGCACGTGGCGGCGGATTAGTTCAACGATTATCAGATCGAAGCCGGGTTCGGCCTTGCCCATCGCCTTGATCGGAAAGCTGCAGGGAAATTCCAGTAGGCTCTCTTGCTCGTCACTCATCTTCTACTCCAGCCACATCAGGGCGGCGTCTTTGGCTTTCTGCCAGAGATTGCCTTCCGCGACGCTCTCCAGTGCGATCAGCGGTACCTCGGCGATCGTCTCGCCAGCCAGCTCGATGCGTACCTGACCCACTTCCTGCCCCTGCTGCACGGGTGCGGTGATGGTGGGGATCACGTCGAGCTGCGCATTGAGTTTTTTGTACTGTTTGTGGGGAATGCTGACGTGCAGGTCGTGGGCCAGCCCCAGCGCAATCTGTGGTTTGTTGCCCTTCCAGATGCGCGCCCGGTTGAGGGTTTCGCCGGCACTGTAGAGGCGGTGGCTCTCGAAGAAGCGGAAACCGTAGTTGAGCAGCGCCTGACTGGCAGAGGCGCGTGCCTTCTCGCTCTTGGTGCCCATCACCACCGAGATCAAGCGCATCTGCTCGCGCTGGGCGGAGGCCACCAGGCAGTAGCCGGCGGCCTCGGTGTGGCCGGTCTTCATGCCGTCGACAGTGTTGTCGCGCCACAGCAGCTTGTTGCGGTTGTGTTGTTTGATCTTGTTGAAGACGAAGGACTTCTCGCTGTACCACTTGTAGTAGTCGGGAAACTCGCGGATGGTGGCCATCGCGACCTTGGCGATGTCCTCTGGGGTGGTGTAGTGGTCTTTGTCGGGCAGGCCGGTGCTGTTGATGAAGTGGCTGGCGTGCATGCCGAGCCGGCGCGCATGGTTGTTCATGACTTCAGCGAAGGTCTCTTCGCTGCCGGCGATGTGTTCTGCCAGGGCGACACAGGCATCGTTGCCCGACTGGATGATCATGCCCTTGATTAGATCCTCCACTTTGACCCGTTTGCCGACCTCGATGAACATCCGGGAACCGGGTGTGCGCCACGCCTTTTCACTCACTAGCACCTCGTCTGTGAGGTTGATGTTGCCCTCCTTGAGTTCGCGGAACACAGCGTAGGCGGTCATGATCTTGGTTAGGCTGGCCGGCTCCAGGCGCTGTGAGGCGTTGGATTCAGCAAGTATCTTGCCGGAGTAAAAGTCGAGCAGCAGATAGCCGCTGGCGGCGACCTTGGGTGGGGATGGAATGGGCACAGCAGCCTGTAATGTGAGGCTGAGTGTAACTAACGCGAGAATGAGCAGGGAGCGGAATAGGGTCATGTTAGGCTTCATTGAGTTTCTGGGGGCGCGACGAGCGCCTATTTTAAGAGCTTGTTGAGTGCAGGGAAACATCTCTGATTGGGAGAGAGGGAGGAATGTTTCCCGCGATCAGCGGATCACCACGTGGCTGTCGTGGATGCCGAGTTCATCCAGGTGTTGGGCGAGACGGTCAGCACCCTCAACGTTGGGAATTGGCCCAATCTGCACTCGGTAGACTGGTTGCTGCTCGGAGCTGGAGTGACGGATCTGCACTGGTGTGTCGAGCTGGCTGAGTATCCTCTGCTGCAGGCGCCGGGCATTTTGCTGGTTGCCAAAGGCGCCCACCTGCAGGAACAGACTGGGGTCGTCCTTGGGCTGGCTGCGAGCTGGTCGCTTCGGCGGCTTGGTGGGTGCGCCTGGGGTGATTGCTTCGATCTCCACCAGTCCGGTGCCTCGGCCAACGATGCCAAGTTTGTAGGCTGCAGTATAGGAGAGATCGATCAGGCGATTGGCATGGAACGGACCGCGGTCGTTGATCTTTACTACCACGCTACGGCCGTTGCGCAGGTTGGTGACTCGGGCATAGGTTGGCAGCGGCAGGCTCTTGTGTGCCGCGCTCATGCCGTACATGTTGTAGATCTCGCCACTGGAGGTGCGCCGACCGTGGAATTTGCTGCCGTACCAGGAGGCGATGCCGCGCTCGCGATAGCCACGACTCTGCTTCAGGGTCTGGTAGCGCTTGCCAAGTACCACGTAGGAGGGGGCGTTGCCGTAGCGGCTGCGCGGCTCTTTTTTCGGTACTGCGTCAGGTATCGCGTTGATGTCGCTGGGTGCTGGGATCGCGCTTGAGATGCCGTCGATGTCCTGTTCGATGATCGACGGGCCGATACTGCAGCAGGTGAGGGCGAGTAGCAGGGCCGGCCAAAACAGTGGCCGCAATCTGCCACTGAAAAATCGTTTTCTCGACCGGGTCGCTCGTCTCTTCACTGCAATTGCGCCAATTTACCGATGGGTCAGGATCAATCGAGAGGCGCTCTCTCCCGGGCCTCTTTGGCTCTCTTGATGGCGCGGCTCAATTGATAGGTGGCCATCGCATAGAGGTTGCTGTGATTGTAGCGGGTTATCACGTAGAAATTGTGCAGCCCGACCCAATACTCATCTTCTTCCCCGGCATCGAGCCGGATCAGGCTGCCCAGAGCATCACCTGTCAGTTGAGGTGCCTGCTCGGCTTTCAGGCCTGAAGCGAGCAATTCTGTTACTGAGGTAACCGGTTTCATGCCGCGTTCCACATATTTCTCATGGACCTTGCTGCCGCCCCGTACCCGCAGGGCTATCGGTTCGCCGGCCCGCCAGCCATGGCGCTTGAAATAGTTGGCGACACTGGCAATGACGTCGGCCTTGTTGTTCCACAGGTCACGGCGGCCATCCTTGTCATGGTCGACTGCGTAGGTGCGATAGCTGCTGGAGATGAACTGCGGCATGCCCATGGCGCCGGCATAGGAGCCTTTGGATGCGGTCGGAGAGATCTGCTCCTCACGGCTCAGCAGCAGAAACTGCTCCAGTTCACTGCGAAAAAATTTGCTCCGTTTGGGGTAGCCGAAGGCGAGGGTGGTGAGGGCGTCGAGCACCCGATAGCGGCCGGTGTGGCGACCAAAGCGGGTCTCTACGCCGATGATGGCGACGATGATCTCCGGTGGCACACCGTACTCACGGCTGACCTGCTCCAGCAGCGCCTGGTTCTGTCGCCAGAAGCTGATGCCGCCGCGGATGCGGTCTTCGGTAAGAAATATTGGGCGATATTCGTGCCACGCCTTCGACTCTGCCGGGCGGCTGATGGCGCGGATGATGTCATCCCGGAACTTGGCCTGGCTTAGCAGGCGGGTGATCTGGCTGCTCTCGAAACCGTGTTTTTTTGCCATCTCCTCGGCAAAGGCGTTGATCTCGGGGGAGGATGTCAGGGCCTGGCTGCTGCTGGCGGCGAGGCTAAGCAGCAGTGAAGCTGCGAGCTGTCTGATTGTGTACTTCATAGGTTAGGTAGGTAGTAGCTTCCGATGCGTGTGTATCGACATGAGCATACCGAAGCCGGCCAGGATGGTCACCAGTGAAGTGCCGCCATAGCTGATCAGGGGAAGTGGCACCCCAACCACCGGCAGCAGGCCGGTGACCATGCCGGTGTTGACGAACAGATAGACGAAGAAGACCAGCGTAAGGGTGCCGGCGAGCAGTCGGCTGTAGGTATTCTGCGCCTGGGTGGCGATGTAGAGGCCGCGCAGGATGATGAAGAAGTAGAGCAGTAGCAGTGCGGCGACCCCCACCAGTCCCAGCTCTTCGGAGATCACGGCGAAGATGAAATCGGTGTGACGTTCGGGGAGAAACTCCAGGTGGGACTGGGTGCCGTTGAGCCAGCCCTTGCCGGCGATACCTCCGGAACCGATGGCGATCTTCGCCTGGATGGTATGGTAGCCTGCCCCCAGGGGATCGTTTTCCGGGTTGAGAAAGGTCATCACCCGCTGACGCTGATAGGGGCGCATGAGGAACCAGATGAGCGGCCCCATGGCGGCCATCAGGGCGCTGAAGCCAGCCACCAGCCGCCAGCTGATGCCGGCCAGAAACAGCACAAAGACTCCGGCGCTGGCGACTAGCAGGGCGGTGCCAAGATCGGGCTGTTTAGCGATCAGCAGCACTGGTAGCAAGGTCATGATGATGGCCACTAACAGGCGCCGCTTCTTCGGTGGCAGACGCTTCTCCGCCAGGTACCAGGCGAGCATCATCGGCAGCGCCAGCTTCATCATCTCCGAGGGTTGGAAGCGGAATAGCCCCAGGTCAAGCCAGCGCTGCGCGCCCTTGCCGGTCTCGCCGAAGGCGAGCACTGCGGCCAGCATTAGCAGGCCCGCCAGGTAGAGCCAAGGTGACCAGCGCCGCAGGTGGTCGGGATGGATCTGTGCCAGCAGGATTAGTGCGACGAAGGCGATGCCAAAGCGGATCGCCTGACGTTGGATCAGCGCCATGTCCTGATCCCCGGCACTGTAGAGCACCAGCAGGCTGACGCCGCACAGCAGCAGCAGGGCGCTCAGCAGCGGCAGATCGAGATGCAGCCAGGCGAGCAGACCGCTGGGGCGGGCGGGCTGGGACTCATGCAGGCTGGAGAGGCCGCTCACAGAGATTCTCCCAGCAGATATTGATCCATCACCTTGCGTGCGATAGGCGCCGCCACTGAGCCGCCGTGACTGCCGTTCTCTACGATGACTGCCACCGCGATCTTTGGCGTCTCTGCCGGGGCGAAGGCGATGAACAGGGCGTGGTCGCGCTTGCGCTTCGCCACCGTCTTTTCGTCATACTCTTCGTCCTGGCCCACGCTGAAGACCTGGGCGGTGCCGGTCTTACCGGCGATGCGATATTTTTTGTTGCGGATGCGCCGGGCGGTGCCGCGCGGCCCCTGCACTACGTCGGTCATCGCCTGGGTGATCTGCTGCCAGTGCAGTGGGTTGTTCTGTGTTATTTGAGAGACGATAGGGATCAGCTCCTCCTGGCTGCCATCACCATGGCGAATGCTGGAGACCACTCGTGGTCGGATGCGTTTGCCTCCGTTGGCCAGCGTCGCGGTGGCGACCGCCAGTTGCAGCGGGGTGGCGAGGAAGTAGCCCTGACCGATGCCGATGATCAGGGTCTCACCGGGATACCAAGGGGCGCGGCGGGTACGGCGCTTCCAGGCTCGGCTGGGCAGCAGGCCAGTGCTTTCGCCGGTCAGGTCGATACCGCTTTTGCTGCCGAAGCCGAAGTTGGAGAGGAAGCCGTGCAGCCGGTCGATGCCCAGTGTGCGGGCCAGTTCATAGTAGTAGACATCACAAGACTGCACGATCGCCTTATGCATGTCGGTCACACCGTGGCCGGTCTTTTTCCAGTCACGATATTTGTGCTCCTTGCCGGGGAGTTGATAGTAGCCCGGGCAGTAGTTCTTCTGCCTGAAATGGACCACGCTGCTCTCCAGCCCGGCTAGGCCGATGAAGGGTTTTACCGTGGAGCCGGGCGGATACTGGCCGCGGATGGCGCGGTTGAAGAGCGGTTTGTCGGGGGATTTCTGTAGCGCCCGGTAGGCCTTGCTGCTGATGCCTTCAACGAACAGGTTGGGGTCATAGCCCGGTTTGCTGACCAGCGCCAGCACCCCGCCGGTCTCGATCTCGATTGCGGCCACAGCGCCGTTGAACTCGCCGAGTGCCTTGAGCGCGGTTTGTTGCAACTGGATATCGATAGACAGCTGCAGATCCTGGCCGGGGATTGGCGGCTGCTCCTGCAGCACCCGCAGGGTACGCCCCTTGGCGTTGACCTCCACCTGCTGCAGGCCGACCTTGCCGTGCAGCAGTGACTCGTAGGTCTTCTCCACGCCGTTCTTGCCGATATGGCTGGTGCCGCTGTAGTTGGAGGTGTCGATCAGCTGTAGCTCCTGCTGATTGATGCGTCCGACATAACCCAGCAGGTGGGTGGTGTGCTCCCCCAGGGGGTAGTCGCGTAGCAGCTTTGCCTTGACGTCGACGCCTGGGAAGAGGTGCTGGTTGACTGCAAATCGGGCCACCTCCTCATCGTTCAGGCGCACTCGGATCGGGATACTGTCGAAGCGGCGGCGTTGCCGGCGCAGCTTCTTAAAGCGGCGGCGGTCCTCCTCGCTGATCGGCAGGATCAGCGCCAGTTGTTCGATGGTCTGCTCAAGCGATTCCACCTTTTCAGGGGTGATTTCCAGGCTGTAGGCAGGCAGATTCTGCGCCAGGATGACACCATTGCGGTCGTAGATCAGGCCGCGTGTCGGCGGCAGCGGCTGCAGCTTGACGCGGTTATCCTTCGACAGGGTGGTGTAGTGTTCGTGGCTGACCACTTGCAGATAGACCATGCGTACCCCGAGAAGCAGCAGCATCAGGGTGACGATGATTGCTGCGGCGATACTGCGGTTGATGAAGAGCTGGCTCTCGTAGAGATGATCTTTGATCGAGTACTGAGGCATCGCCGTTCCTCAAGGAGTCTCTGAGCGAATCATTGACGGCTGCCTGGTGGTCAAAATCTCCCGCTGCTGCGTTGAAAATCTTGGTAATAGACCAGCTATTACCTGCGATTTCCACCTTGCATCGGAACATTTGATCTCACAATTCAGCTCGCCCAGGTTCATTCAGAGGCCCCTTAGCTGACGTGAAAACGGCGGCGGATGTCCCGCAAGATGATGTAGATCCAGGGCCACAATAGCATGCCCACCAGGGGTGCGGCCCAATACCAGAGTGTCGGGGCGGGGTATCCGGCGGCGGCAGTGGCCCAGAGCGCCAGTAGCTTCTCCACCAGCAGCAGAATCATGATGGTGAACATCTGTTGGCGCAGTGGCAGTACCCGCACCCGTTGATAGATATTGAGGGTAAGAAAACTGACCACCGCCAGCGCCAAGGCGTGTTGACCGAGCAGCGATCCGCTCAGCACATCGAGCAGCAGACCGGCGAGCCAGCCGGTGCCGACGTTGACCCGCTCCGGCAGAGCCATACACCAGTAGATCAGGATCAAAGTAACCCACTGGGGGCGGAAGTTACTGGCCCAGTCAGGCATAGGCATTACCGCCAGCACAAAGCCGAATGCCAGGGTCAGGTGGGCGATGTAGAGGCGTCCCTGGACGTTCGCGTTCATTGGGTTACCTCATCTGCTGACGGCTGTTCCTGCAGCGTCTTTGGTGTCAGTGTCCATACCAGCAGTACCTCGCGGATGCGGTCTAGGTCAGCAGTAGGGCGGGCGGTAACTGAGGCGAAAGGCTTGCCAGGCTCGCGCACCACGCTGGTGACCTCCGCCACCGGGTAGCCCGGCGGGAAGCGTCCAGCGAGCCCGGAGGTGACTAGCAGGTCGCCGGGCTTGATGTCGGCGTTGTTTGGCAGATGTGGCAGTTGCAGTTGGTTGATCAGGCCGGTGCCCATGGCGATAGTGCGCAGGCCGTTACGATTGACCTGTACTGGCAATGCGTGGTTGGCATCGGTGATCAGCAGCACTGTCGAGGTGTAGGGGGTGACCAGGGTGATCTGGCCGGCGACGGCGTTGGCGTCGAGCACCGGTTGGCCCTTGAAAGCGCCGGATGTGGAGCCCTTGTCGATCACCACCAGCTGGCGGAACGGATCTTGCTCCACCGCCAGCAGTTCAGAGATCAACACCCGGTCACCGACCTTGAAGGATGAGTCGAGCAGGCCGCGCAGACGCATGTTTTCCGCCTCAAGGGCCTCAAACTTCTGCAGCCGGGCGCGCAGTTCCAGGTTCTGCTTGGCGAGCCGCTGGCGATCCTGGTTGAGTTGATCGCGATCGGCCAGGCTCTCCGCTCCCTGGCGTGCCAGCTGAGTGGGGAGGGAGGCGATATATTGGATTGGGTAGATCAGGACCGAGAGGGCTGAGCGCAGTTCGTCGAGGTGCTTCTCGCGATGGTCCAGCACCATCAATATGATCGACAGCAACACGGCCGAGAACAGCCGCGTGTTGAGGGAGAGGCCCTGTGTGAAGATCGGTTTAATGGTTGGCGAACCTCTCGGATGCGGCAAAAGAGCGAGCGGCCGCTGGCGGCCGCATCAGGCTGCTATTCCACGGAGAAGATGTCTCCGCCGCGTTCGTCGATCAACTCCAGCGCACGGCCGCCACCGCGGGCGACGCAGGTCAGGGGGTCTTCGGCGACGATCACCGACAGGCCGGTCTCCTCCTGGATCAGTCGATCCAGATCCTTTAGCAGCGCGCCACCGCCGGTGAGTACGATGCCGCGCTCGGCGACATCTGCGCCCAGCTCCGGCGGAGTCTGTTCAAGGGCGGTCCTGACTGCGCCGACGATGCCGGAGAACGGCTCCTGTAGCGCCTCGAGGATCTCGTTGCTGTTGAGGGTGAAGCTGCGCGGGATGCCCTCAGCCAGGTTGCGACCCTTGACCTCGATCTCCTTTACCTCGTTGCCGGGGTAGGCGGAGCCGATCTCGTGTTTTATCCGTTCGGCGGTGGCGTCACCGATCAGGGTGCCGTAGTTACGGCGGACATAGCTGATGATCGCTTCGTCGAAGCGGTCGCCGCCGACCCGTACCGAGTTGGAGTAGACGATGCCGTTGAGCGAGATGATCGCCACCTCGGAGGTGCCACCGCCGATATCCAGCACCATTGAGCCGCGCGCTTCGTCCACCGGCAGGCCGGCGCCAATGGCGGCCGACATTGGCTCTTCGATCAGGTAGACCTCGCGGGCGCCGGCGCCGGCAGCTGATTCCTTGATCGCACGCCGCTCCACTTGGGTGGAGCCACAGGGCACGCATACCAGCACCCGTGGGCTGGGCCGCAGGATGCGGGTCTCATGCGCCTTGTGGATGAAGTACTGCAGCATTTTTTCGGTGACCGTGAAGTCGGCGATCACGCCCTCTTTCATGGGGCGGATGGCGGTGATGTTGGCCGGGGTGCGGCCGAGCATCTTTTTTGCCTCTTCACCCACCGCGACCACGGACTTTGCGCCGCCTGGGCCGCGGTCCTGGCGGATTGCCACCACCGAGGGCTCATTCAGCACGATGCCCTGGCCACGGGCGTAGATCAGCGTGTTGGCGGTGCCAAGGTCGATGGAGAGATCGTTGGAGAAGAGGCCGCGGATGCGTCGGAACAGCATAAAATTTCTTCGTAATATCAGTGTATTGACATGGCCTTATGCGAATCGCTGGAGCTCTAGTCCAAGCTGGGGCTATTCCGGGCCACGATGAGGTTTCCGTAATCGGCCTTAATCTAGCAACCGTTGGAGGCTTGGGCAAGGCGGTGGTGTGGTGAAAGCGACTTTATATACCTTATTTGCTTTTTTATGTGAGTAGCTATACTTGATTAGAAAGCCGAGTAAAAAGCTCGGGTATTGGGTTCTTGTACTGATGCAGGAGGTGGTTATGATGATGCCTAAGCCTACCCAGGTGAAGAAGCTTGATCACGACACCTGTATGCGGGAGATTCCCCGTTCTGAAATGGGTGTAGCTGAAGCGGATGACTACATCTTCTATTTTTGTGGTAGCGACTACTACGCAGAGATGTCCCACGAGACGCCGCCCTCGGAGCAGCCGGAGGATATTACTTGATCGCTTGCCAGCTGTTGCTTTCGCTGATTCTGCGGCCGGCGGGGCGACAGTGATCTAGGGTGGATTGCTGGTGGCGGGTTGAGGGTGTTTCAGATGCCCTCTTCCGTGTTCTGTTCGAAATAAAAGATTCCGATGCCGGCCTGCATGTGCCGCTCGCCGTTGCTTTGCTGACCGGCATGGCGGCCATTTTGCGCCAGATGCAGGTCGAACTCCTTGAGCAGTGCTTGGGCCTTTCTCGCGCTGAACTGGCGGAAGGCGGGCAGTGCCTCTTGGGGCAGGTTGTCGTAGGCGACCTTGCGTTGAAATAGGGGCGGAGAGCCCTCCTTGCGGAGCCTCTGGTCAATGGTGGAGACGAGTAGCTGTACATCATTGCCGAGGCTGCGCAGCTCGTCGATCTCGTCATCATTCGGCGCAAATGCGGTGGAGGCGAGTCGTACCTGACCCTCGGCGTTCTGTTCAACTGAGCCGATGCGCAGCAGTTCGTCAAGGATCGCGCGTGGTGGGATATCGCCGCTGTGCTCGCGCACCAGATCGCTGAAACTGCCGCTGCCAGACTCGAAATAGAGGGTTGCCGGGTTGCCGTTGCTGTCCTGAAATCGCGGGTTCCGGCGCCAGCCGGCGATTACCCGGGCGGCTCGATTGTGGCGCTGGGAGATGAGTTCACTGCCGGGGTGTTGGAGCTTCTGTAGTCGGGCGACCTCTTTGCGGGTCAGCCCGGTAATCACCGAGATGCGCGAGATGGTCTGTTTTCGGCCGGGGATGGTGAACTCTTTTGCAGCCACGTCTATATAAATCCACTTTGCCAAGTCGGCGAACTCACCGTAAGACATGTTGTTGCGCAGCAACAGGTGCACCACCGGTCTAAGCAGCTTGAGTACTGCTGTGCTGAGGGTGTTGCCGGTCGGGTCTCTCATCTGAAGTGAAGTGGCCTCTGCTGGTTTACATCGGGAAGCTCTTATGGTCCTGTGTGGCTTCCTGCTTTGTCGGGATTATCAATCGCCTCACTTTTCCGGCAAATGGGGTGCGGAAAGTTTTGTGACACAGGTTGCAGCTTGCCTTGCTTCCCTTCCTAAAGTGGCAAAACTGGTCTCATTCGGTGGCAAAGATGAGTCGCTCGGGCGGCTGGGTCGTATCAATCCTGCCGGTTTTTTTCCTGGGATCTGCGCCGGTTCAGGGGGGGGTGTTGGTGCAAGGTTTCAGTCCCATGTATGGATAAGGCCAATTGTGATAAGTTTTCCCGGTTTTCAATCTCAAGGGATCATTACGGATGTCTTTGGATCATTCTGATATCGAGAAGATCGCGCATCTTGCTCGGCTCTCTGTTGAACAGGAGCAGCTGGATGGCTTTGCGCAGGAATTGAGTAACATCCTCGATCTGGTGGCGCAGATGGATGCGCAGGATACTGAGGGGGTTACGCCGATGGCCCACCCGCTGCATATGTCGCAACGGCTGCGTGCTGATGAGGTGACCGAGAGTGATCGCCGCGAGGTCTTTCAATCGATCGCGCCGAAGGTCGATGGTGGGCTCTATCTGGTTCCCAAGGTGATCGAGTAATCGTCGGATAGCCGGCGTTAATCAAGAGAATTTCCTGCACAATGCATAACAAAAGTATCGTCGAACTGGGCGCGGCCTTGCGTGCGGGCGAGTGCTCCAGCGTGGAGCTGGCCCGTCACTTTCTGCAGCGCATCGAAGCCCTTGATGGGGAGCTTAATAGCCTTATCAGCACCACCGCCGAGCAGGCGCTGGCTGCGGCAGAGGCGGCCGACAAGCAGATTGCCGCTGGCGAGGCGGGGTCGCTCACCGGCATTCCGATCATCCACAAGGATATCTTCTGTACCGAAGGGGTAAAGACCAGCTGTGGCTCGCGCATGCTCGACAGCTTCATCTCCCCCTACGACGCAACAGTGGTGAGCAAGCTGAAGGCGGCTGGCGTGGTCTCCCTGGGTAAGGCCAACATGGATGAGTTCGCCATGGGCTCCTCTAACGAGACCAGCTGGTACGGCCCAGTACGCAACCCTTGGGACAAGTCACGGGTGCCAGGTGGCTCCTCCGGCGGTTCTGCGGCGGCGGTGGCGGCGCGTCTGGCTGCTGCCGCCACCGGCACCGATACTGGCGGCTCGATTCGCCAGCCCGCCGCGCTCTGCGGCATCACCGGCCTCAAGCCGACCTACGGGCGGGTCTCGCGCTACGGCATGATCGCCTTTGCCTCAAGTCTCGATCAGGGCGGACCCATGGCCCGCTCCGCCGAGGATGCGGCGCTGTTGCTGCAGGCGATGGCCGGCTTCGACCCAAAGGATTCCACTAGCGCCGAAGCGCCGGTGCCCGACTACTCAGCGAGCCTCAACGACTCCCTGGAGGGACTGAAAATCGGTCTGCCGAAGGAGTATTTTGGTGAGGGTCTCGACAGTGCCGTGGCCGAATCGGTCGAGGCGGCGATTGCCGAGTACAAAAAGCTCGGCGCCGAGCTGGTGGAGATCAGTCTGCCGAATACCGGTTTGGCGGTCCCCACCTATTACGTGGTGGCGCCGGCCGAGTGTTCCTCCAACCTCTCCCGCTTCGACGGCGTGCGTTATGGCTATCGTTGCGATGAGCCAAAGGATCTGGAGGATCTCTACAAGCGCTCCCGCGGCGAGGGCTTTGGTGCCGAGGTGAAGCGGCGCATCATGATCGGCGCCTATGTGCTCTCCGCCGGTTACTACGACGCCTTCTATCTGAAGGCACAGAAGATCCGCCAACTGATCTCTGACGACTTCAAGCGCGCCTTCGAACAGGTCGACGTGATCATGGGGCCGACCTCGCCGAGCACCGCCTTCGGTCTCGGTGAGAAAGCGGATGACCCGGTCACTATGTATCTCAACGACATCTACACCATCGCTGCCAATATGGCGGGTCTGCCTGGGATCTCGATCCCGGTGGCGCCGGTGGCGGGTCTGCCGGTGGGGCTGCAGATCATCGGCGACTACTTTGCCGAGGCGCGACTGCTGAATGTGGCTCATAAGTTCCAGCAGGCGACCGACTGGCACACGCAGGTGCCGTCAGGTTTCTGATTCCCTTAACCTACAGAGAAAAGACCATGCAGTGGGAAACTGTCATCGGGCTGGAGGTTCATACCCAGCTCGCCACTCAATCGAAGATCTTCTCCGGGGCTTCCACCGCTTACGGCGCGGAACCCAATACCCAGGCATGCAACGTGGACCTGGGCTTCCCCGGCGTGCTGCCGGTGCTCAACCAGCAGGCGGTGAGTATGGCGCTGAAGTTCGGCCTGGCGGTAGGCGCGGAGATCGGTCGGCGTTCGGTGTTCGCGCGCAAGAACTACTTCTATCCCGATCTGCCAAAGGGCTATCAGATCAGCCAGTTTGAGCTGCCGATCATCGGCAAGGGCTCGATCACCATCGAGTTGGCCGATGGTGAGCAGAAGGTGATCGGCATCACTCGCGCCCATCTGGAGGAGGATGCCGGCAAGTCGCTACACGAGGATTTCCACGGCATGAGCGGGATCGACCTGAATCGGGCCGGTACGCCGCTGCTGGAGATCGTCTCCGAACCCGATATGCGCTCGATCAAAGAAGCGGTGGCCTATGCACGCAAGATCCACCAGCTGGTGGTCTATCTGGGGATCTGTGACGGCAATATGCAGGAGGGCTCGTTCCGCGTCGATGCCAATCTCTCGATCCGTCCCAAGGGTCAGGAGGCGTTTGGCACCCGCACCGAACTGAAGAACATCAACTCCTTCCGTTTTCTTGAACGGGCCCTCAAATTCGAGCTGGAGCGGCAGATCGATCTGGTCGAGAGCGGCGGCAAGGTGGTACAAGAGACCCGGCTCTACGATGCTGATCGGGACGAGACTCGTTCCATGCGCAGCAAGGAGGAGGCCAACGACTACCGCTACTTCCCCGATCCGGATCTGCTACCGGTGGAGGTGGAAGAGGAGTTGCTGGAGGCGATCCGAGCAGAGCTGCCCGAGTTGCCCGATGCTAAGCGACAGCGCTTCGAGCAGGAGTATGGCCTGAGTGATCAGGATGCGGACGGGTTGACCGCGAGCCGGCCGCTGGCGGACTACTTCGAGGCGGTGGCCGCCACCGGCGCCGAGCCGAAGATGGCGGCCAACTGGGTCACCATGGAGCTGGCCGGGGCACTCAACAAGGCGGGGCTGGGGATCGAGGCGTCGCCGGTGTCGCCGCAGCAGCTCGGTGGGCTGCTAGCGCGTATCGCGGATGGCACCATCTCCGGCAAGATCGCCAAGCAGGTGTTTGAGGCGATCTGGAACGGTGAGGGAGATGCTGATGCGATCATCGAGGCTAAAGGCCTAAAGCAGATTACCGATACAGCTGCCATCGAGTCGATTATCGATGAGATCATCGGCGGCAATCCCAAGCAGGTGGAACAGTTCCGGGCAGGCAAGGAGAAGTTGCTCGGGTTTTTTGTCGGCCAGGTGATGAAGGTCACCCAGGGCAAGGCTAATCCGGGACAGGTCAACGAACTGCTGCGGAAAAAGCTCGCTCCCTGAAACGTCGGTTTGAGGCTTGCCAGCGATTCCGCGGGCCGCCTGCGTGGAGAGGAGCCACTGCCGGCTTTTGTATAGTTTATGGCCGGCCGGCAGGCTGGCTCACGTAGGAGGCAGTGGCATGGGTTTTGGGTCTCGGTTTATGGTTTGGCTGTTGCTGCTGGGGTTGCCGCTGGGTGGCGTGTCGGCCAGCGGCATCTGGAGTGAGCGCCTGCCGGATGTCGCCGCGCGGAGCGCTGCGGTGCCCGCCTTCCAATATCGTTCCCTACAGGCTGATCGCCCTGCTCTGGAGTCCCTATTGGCGACAGCGCCGCTGGAGTTCACTGCCAGCGAAGGAGCGCCCCTGCAGCTGCCCCTGCCTGACGGCTCGTTTGCCCGGTTTAGCGTTGAAGAGTCGCCGATAATGGCGCCGGAGCTGGCTCGGCGCTACCCCGAGATCCGCACCTATTCGGTTCGCGGTATCGATCAGCCAACTGCGACAGGTCGGCTCGATCTGACCCCGCAGGGCTTCCACGCCATGCTCGATACACCCGCCGGCGTGATCTTTATCGACCCCGATGATCAGGGTGGCTATCGCTCCTACTTCAAGCGTGACTATGTGTTGGCGGCGCGTGGCGAGCTGTCATCACGCCCCTACTGCGTGCTGCAGGAGGTGGAGCAGGAGCACGGCTGGGAGCAGCGTGTGGCGGAGGTCTCTGCCTTGGCGCAGCGGCTCACCGGGCAGCGGCGGGTCTACCGGTTGGCGGTGGCGGCGACTGGTGAGTACACGCAGTTTCACGGTGGCACTAATGCCCAGGCCTTGGACGCCATCGTTACGGCTATCAATCGGGTCAATCAGATCTATGGGCGGGATCTAGCGATCCAGTTTCAGCTGGTGGCAGATAACGACCGCATCATCTATACCGATTCTGCCAGCGACCCCTACGACAACAGCAGCGCCTTCGACATGCTGGGCCAGAATCAGGCTAATCTGGACCGAGTGATCGGCAGCGACAACTATGATATCGGGCATGTCTTCAGTACCTATGGGGGTGGTATTGCGGTGGTGCCGAGCGCTTGTTCGCCCCATCAGAAGGCGAAGGGGGTGAGTGGCAGGCGGAATCCGAGCGGCGAGTCCTTTTTTATCGACTTTGTAGCCCATGAGATCGGGCATCAGTTTGCCGCCGATCACACCTTTAATGGCTCAGATGGGGCCTGCATTAGTGCCCAGCGGGTGGCGGCCAGTGCGGTAGAGCCTGGCAGCGGCACCACCATCATGGCCTATGCGGGCATCTGTGGCGCGGAGAATCTGCAATACAACACCGATGCGACCTTTCACGCTTGGAGCATCCAGCAGGTGAATGATTATGTGGCATCCGGCGGTAGCTGCGGCACACTGGTTGCCACCGGCAACACCCCGCCCAGCGTCGATGCGGGGGCTGACTATATCATCCCCAGGCAGACCCCCTTCAGGCTGCTGGGGGCGGCAAACGATACGGATGGTGATGAACTCTCCTTTCAATGGGATGGGCTTGATCGAGGCGCGGTGACCTCTCCGGAGACCTTGGGTAGCGATCTTGGTGCAGATCCGGCCAGTGGTAACAATCCCCTGTTTCGTTCATTTCTGCCCAAGAGCAGTGGTGAGCGCACCTTCCCCCGCATCAGTCAACTGCTGTTGGGGTTGGATGAAAACGACTCGACCAGCGCCAAGGGCGAAACCCTGCCAGCCAGCGCTCGTGTGATGAACTTTCGCCTGACGGTGCGTGATGGCAATTCCGGGGTTGCAGCGGACGATGTACGGATCAGTGTGGATAGCGCGTCTGGGCCGCTGGAGATTACCGGTGGTGAGCTGGTGTCGGGGACGTCGCTAATGGGGGGTGGCACATACAGCCTGGAATGGTCGACTAACACTACGGCGATCTGCGGCAATATGACGGTGGAGCTGTTATCACTCAGTAGCGACTATGCCAGCTACTGCGATGGCACAGATCTACCGGAGCTGATTCTGGGGAGCTTTGCCAATGCTGCTGGCAGCGCCATGGTGACCCTGCCGGACCTGCAGATCGATCGTGCAAGGGTGCGCCTCGCCTGTAGTGACAATATCTTTTTTACCCTCTCCGATGGTCTCTCGATTGAGGTGCAGGGTAATGGTGTGCCGGTGGCGGGCCGTTGCAAGGCCACAGATGGCGCGACGCTGGAGCATGGGACGCAGTATAGCGATGCGTCTGACGCACTTGGTGCTGGTGCTGAGGCGGGTCGAAGCGAAGGGGGTGGAGGGGGGCTCTTCTGGATGCCGCTGATGTTGCTGCTGGCAGGCAGCTGGGGGTTGGCCGGCTGGTTGCGGCAGCCTACTTCATGCAGTGCTGGAGCATGATTCCGTTGTAGGTTGCGGCATACTTTTCTGCCTTTTGCAGCAGTTTCAGATGCATATCGCTCACCACCGCATCGGTGGAGCCTTCCAGATATCGTATGCCGCAGACAGACTTTGCCTTTGATGCCAGCTCAGTGGGAATGCCTGGCATGCTGGCTCCTCGGGTCGCCATGGCGAGTAGCCTCAGGTCACCCCGGGCAAATGCCTGTTGTGCGTCGCGCTCTGCATCGGCTCCTTTCAGCCATGCCAAAGCGGTGAGCACCTGTTGCTCTTCAGCGGGGAGGTTTGAGAGGTCGATCTGTTCCCCCTCTTGGCAGCCATGAAGGATCAGAAACGTTAACAGGAAGAGCAGTATCGTCCGAATCACCCGGCTACCTCAGAGTCATTCAATAGTTTTAGGTTGTGCCGCCCATAGTAAGGCGCCGGCGATGCTGCCGTAAAGGTGTGCGTCGACCACGACGTTCGCTGAGATCATCGCCTCACTGCCTGGCATCGGTCCAAGCAGCTGCTCCCAGCCCAGCTTGCCCAGCAACAGGGCGGTCAGCAACCCGCCTCCTGGCTGGGCATGGCGAAGTAGGTGGAGTGCCACCCAGGCCAGATAGCCATGCAGCACTCCCGAGAGCCCCAGGTACCATTGAAGGTCGGGGTTGAGAACAAATAGCCCGCATGAGGTGGCCAGCGCGAGCCAGAGAAAACTGATCGGTTGCAGTGTTGGGCTACGGGGAAACAGCAGACGAATCAGCCAGAGTGTCAGCAGATTGAGTAGCAGGTGCGACCAGTTGAGGTGGGTCAGGTGGGCTGTCAGCAGCCGCCAGAGCTCGCCAGATTCGATCAGGCTGCGTTCGTAGCGGAGCCATTGCTGAGTCTGTCCTGGCAGTAGGGTGATGAAGGCGGTCAGCAGGCTCAATCCCGGCAGTGCGAGATCCCAGTCGGGGCGGCGGATGGCTTTAACGCGGCGGCTCGCCATTTAGTGGTGGTCGTCGCCACAAACAGGACAGCGTGGGTCGGGCTTGAGCTTGAGGCTGCGCCACTGCATGTGCAGTGCATCGAGGATCAACAGTTGGCCAAACAGTGGCGTGCCTGCCCCGGTCAGGATCTTGATCGCTTCGGTAGCCTGAATGCTGCCGATGATCCCGACCAGCGGTGCCAGTACGCCGTTCTCTGAACAGGTGTCGGCGACCTGGCCCTCCTCTGGATAGAGGCAGCGGTAGCAGGGGCCGCCTGGCTGTCCGGAGAAGGCGCTGACCTGGCCCTCCATGCGGATCGCTGCACCTGACACAAGCGGTGTGGCGTGGCATTGGCAAGCGCTGTTGATGGCGAAGCGGGTGGCGAAATTGTCGCTAGCGTCGATCACCAGATCGGCCTTTTGCACCTCCAGCACCAGCTCTTGCTCCTGCAATATCCGGTCGATGGTTTCGATCTGGATTTCAGGGTTCAGAGCCAGCAGCGCGCGGCGGGCCGACTCCACCTTGAGCTCACCGATGGCGTCGGTGGTGTGGGCGATCTGGCGTTGCAGATTGCTGAGATCGACCTTGTCGAAGTCGCTCAGCACCAGCTGGCCGACGCCGGCGGCTGCCAGATACAAAGCAACCGGCGAGCCCAGTCCGCCAAGCCCGACCAGTAACACCCGGCTTTCGAGTAGCCGCTGCTGCCCCTCAATACCGATGCTCGGCAGCATGATCTGGCGGCTATAGCGCAGCAACTGATCGTCATTCATCGAATCGTGTTCTTTGTTTGCATGGAAGCGCCACCTTAAATAAAAGGTGAGGAGAATGCATCAGGTGATTTGGATGGGAGGTTAGAGGTAACGACGCCAGTGTTCCTGGCGTTGGTAGCGGTCAGCGAAGATGCGACGGGTGCATTTGGAATCGCTGCGCAAGCAGCCCATATTGCTGCGCTGGGTCTCTTCTGTGTAGTAGTAGAGGGCCCGTTTGAGGCGGAAATAGAGGCGATTGTCGAGGTGCAGGCCGACTTCGGTGAGCCCAATCTCGATCTGCTCCAGCGAGACTTCCAGCAAATTGTAGCTGATGCGGAGGTGGGATGGTGCGATCGGCTCGACGCGGTTGATGCCTTCCACGTCAGCCAGCAGCAGTGCGGCAGTCTGCGCCTGCTGGGGGTCCGGGTGCAACTCGACGAAGTGGATCTCCCGGTGCTTGGTGAATTCTGGGCTCCCCGTTTCCATGGGAATTAATCCTAGCGAAAGTGGGTGAATATGCAAGCGTTCCTGGCCGCATCTTGAGAATCCTCATTGACTCCCCGCTTGGGCAGGCGCAGGCAGACATCCCTCAGTGACACGATCCAACCCGGCCAGATCCTGGTGGGTCTGGATCTCGACAAAGCCGGCCTGCTGTAGCAGTGAGCGGGCTGCAGCTCCCTGCTCGAAGCCGTGCTCGAAGATCAACCAGCCCCCCGCTTTGAGGTGGGCTGGGGCGTCGGCGCAGAGCTGACGTATCGCCTGCAGGCCGTCTGGTCCTGAAGCCAGCGCGGCGCGGGGTTCGCGGGGCAGGTCTCCCTGGCAGAGATGGGGGTCGTCATCGGCGATATAGGGTGGGTTGCTGAGCAGCAGTCGGTAGTGCGCACCACGTGGCAGTGCGGAGTACCAGCTGCCGAGGTGGAACTCCAGATTGTTAATGCCGAGGCGCTGGGCATTGCTGCGTGCGGTCTGCAACGTCTGCGGTTTGAGATCGGTGGCGTCGATGTGACAGTCGGGGCGCTCGCGGCCGATCGCCAGGGCGATGGCGCCGCTGCCGGTGCCGAGATCGGCGATGCGGCTGGCCTGGCTGTCGTCGAGATGGGTCAGTGCGATCTCCACCAGTAGCTCGGTCTCCGGGCGGGGGATCAGGGTATCTGGATTGACCTCGAGCTGCAGCGACCAGAATTCACGTAGGCCAAGGATGTAGGCTAGCGGCTCGCCGCTGAGGCGGCGTTCCAGCAGCTGCGAAAACTGCCGCATCTGGTTGGTTGTGAGCTCCTGCTCGGGCCAGGCGTAAAGGTGGCTGCGCGGCTTGTCGAGCAGATAGCAGAGCAGCAGCGCGGCCTCAAGTTCGGCCTCGGCGTGGGGTAGGGCGCGAAGCCGGGCGCCTGCCTGCTGCTGCGCCTCGCGCAGACTGGTCACGCCTCGCCCATCGCCGCCAGCTGTTCCGCCTGATACTCGCGTAGCAGCGGATCGATCACCTGCTCCAGGCCGCCGGCCATGATCTCATCGAGTTTGTAGAGGGTCAGATTGACGCGGTGGTCGGTGAGGCGGTTCTGCGGGAAGTTGTAGGTGCGGATGCGCTCCGAGCGGTCGCCGCTGCCGACCTGCAGTTTGCGGTTTTGCGCCTGGGCGCTGCTCTGCGCCTCCTGGGCCTGGGAGAGCAGGCGCGCCGATAGCAGCGACATGGCGCGGGCCTTGTTTTTGTGCTGTGAGCGTTCGTCCTGGCACTCGATCACGATGCCGGTGGGCAGGTGGGTAATGCGCACCGCGGAGTCGGTCTTGTTGACGTGCTGGCCGCCAGCGCCGGAGGCTCGATAGGTGTCGATGCGCAGATCGTTACTGTTGATCTCGACCTCATCGATGGCGTCGGCCTCGGGCAGGATTGCGACAGTGCAGGCGGAGGTGTGGATGCGCCCTTGGGATTCGGTCTCTGGCACCCGCTGTACCCGATGTGCACCCGACTCAAATTTCAGTCGCGAGTAGACCGCGTTGCCGCTGATGCGGCAGATGATCTCCTTGTAGCCGCCGTGCTCGCCTGGGCTCTCGCTGATGGTCTCGGTCTGCCAGCCCTGAGCCTCGGCATAGCGTAGGTACATGCGGTAGAGGTCGCCGGCGAACAGCGCCGCTTCGGCGCCACCTGTGCCGGCTCGAATCTCGAGAAAGATGTTGCGTTGGTCGTTGGGGTCGGCGGGGATCAGCAGCAGCTGCAGCTCCGGTTCGAGGACGTCCCGGGTGTGCTCTGCTTCTGCCAGTTCTTCGGCAGCCAACTCGGCCATCTCCGGGTCGGCGAGCATCTCCTGTGCCGACTCGATATCCGCCTCTGCCTGGCTGAAGTGCCGGTAGCTCTCCACCACCGGCTCGAGTTGGGCGTACTCCCGGCTGAGGTCGCGAAATCGGTTCTGGTCGTTTTGGACTTCGGGGTCGGCCAGCAGGGCGGTGATCTCCTCGAAACGGTCGGCGATCTGCTCCAGCTTGCCCCGCAGGGAGGGTTTCATGGACGATTCGTAGGCTTTTTTAGTTGAAACAGAGTGTTGGCGGCCTCTAGCAGCTCGATTTGGCCGTCGAAGCCGGCCTGGCGCAGCTGGGCGCTGGGAGTGTGCAGCAGCTTGTTGGTGAGCGTGTGGGCGAGGAACTGCAGTGCCTCCTCTGGCGATTTGCCCTTCTTCAATTGTTGCAGGGCCTTCTTCAAGGTCTCATTGCGCAGCTGTTCGGCCTGGATGCGGTACCCTTGGATTAGCTCCACCGCGTCGAGGGAGCGCAGCCAGCCCATGAACTCCTCGACATGCTGGTCGATGATCTCCTCGGCCTGCAGTGCCGCCTCTTGGCGCGAGCGTTTGTTCTCTTCGATCACCTCGTCCAGGTCGTCCACCGTGTAGAGGTAGATGTCGCTCAGATCGGCGACCTCCGGTTCGATGTCCCGCGGCACGGCGATGTCGACCATAAAGATGGGGCGGTGTTTGCGCTCCTTGAGGGCCCGCTCGACGGTGCCTTTGCCGAGGATCGGCAGCGGGCTGGCAGTGGAGGAGATGACGATGTCGGCCTCCGCCAGGTGGTTGCCAATCTCGGTCAGGGCGATGGCGTAGCCGTCGAACTGGGCGGCCAGGCTGTGGGCGCGCTCGACAGTGCGGTTGGCGACGATGATGCGGCCGATGCCGTTCTGATGCAGATGGCGGGCGGCTAGTTCGACGGTCTCGCCGGCGCCGATCAGCAGCGCGGTTTGCTCCTTCAGCTCGCTGAAGATCTGGCGCGCTAGGCTGACTGCGGCAAACGCAACCGACACGGGGCTATTGCCAATGGCGGTGTCGGTGCGGATCTGCTTGGAGACCGAGAACACGTGCTGGAATAGCTTGCTCAGCATCTTGCCGGTGGCGTTGGCGCTGGCGGCGGTCTGGAAGGCCGATTTGACCTGCCCGAGGATCTGCGGTTCGCCCAGCACCAGGGAGTCGAGGCCGCAGGAGACACGCATCAGGTGGCGCACTGCATCGGCGTCCATGTGGCTGTAGAGGTAGGGGCTGACCTTGCCGTTGTCGAGGCCGTGGAAGTCGCTGATCCAGTCGGCCACCGAGCCCTTTTCGGTGTCGTTGATGCTGCAGTAGACTTCGGTGCGGTTGCAGGTGGAGAGGATCACCGACTCCTCTACCGAGGCGGCCTCGAGCAGGCTGCGCAGAGCGCCGGCTATGATATCGGGGCCAAAGGTGATCCGTTCGCGGACCTCTACCGGCGCGGTTTTGTGGTTAAGGCCCAGGGCGAGTATTGGCATCGGGAGTTGATTCGGGTGTTGGGTTTTGGCGAACGGAATGCGGGATTGTGTAATATCATTGTCTTCAGTTCAAGGGCTGGGTTGCGCCAGGATGCCGTTTTCAAAGGGGATTCTCGTAACTCCAGTATTGGTTAGGGAAATTGATTTGAACTCTGGTAGCATCCGGCCTTTCTTGTAGAACGGCAGCAATCTCCGGCCAAATTTGAAGTCAGTCCGGCTTGGGCCTGTAATCTTAGGGTTTAATGGAGTCTTGAATAAATGAAAGTTACGATCTTCGGAAGTGGATACGTCGGTTTGGTCACGGGCGCCTGTCTGGCTGAGGTCGGTAATGATGTTATGTGTGTGGATGTCGATCCGGCCAAGATCGATATGCTCAACAGTGGCGGCATCCCGATCTATGAGCCGGGCCTTGAAGAGATGGTTAAGCGCAACCGCGAGGCGGGGCGTCTTGCCTTTACGCTCGATGCAAAAAAGGGCGTCGAGCACGGGCTGTTCCAGTTCATCGCGGTGGGTACTCCGCCGGATGAGGATGGCTCCGCCGATCTGCAGTATGTGACGGCCGTGGCGCGCAGCATCGCGGAGCACATGACCGAGTATCGTGTCATCATCGATAAGTCTACCGTGCCGGTTGGTACCGGCGACAAGGTGTGTGAGGCGATACGCGAGGTCCAGGCGACGCGTGGCGTCGAGATCGAATATGACGTGGTCTCTAATCCGGAGTTCCTCAAAGAGGGTGCGGCGATCGATGATTTCATGCGCCCCGATCGCATCGTTGTGGGTACCGATAATCCCCGTACCGGTGAGCTGCTGCGCGCCCTCTATGCGCCGTTCAACCGCAATCACGAGCGCGTGATGGTGATGGATGTGCGCTCCGCCGAGTTGACCAAGTATGCGGCCAACGCGATTCTTGCCACCAAGATCAGCTTCATGAACGAACTCTCCAATATCGCCGACCTGCTGGGCGCGGATATTGAGAAGGTGCGTATTGGTATCGGTTCTGATCCGCGCATCGGCTATCAGTTCATCTACCCGGGGTGCGGTTACGGCGGCTCCTGTTTTCCCAAGGATGTACAGGCGCTGGAGAAGACGGCGCTGAGCGTTGGCTACAATCCGCGTCTGTTGACTGCCGTCGAGGCGGTCAATGGCGATCAGAAGCGAGTCATCTTCAATAAGGTGAATCGCTATTTTGATGGGGATCTGAAGGGCAAGACATTCGCTCTCTGGGGCCTGGCCTTCAAGCCCAACACGGATGACATGCGTGCGGCCTCAAGCCGGGTGATGATGGAGTCGCTGTGGGAGGCGGGTGCCTCGGTGCGGGTCTACGATCCAGTGGCGATGGAGGAGGCAGACCGTATCTATGGCGAACGCGATGAGCTGATCTTTTGTGAGAGCGCCCAAGATGCCCTGCAGGGTGCGGATGCCCTGATCATCATGACTGAATGGACCCAGTTCCGCAGCCCCGACTTTGACAGTATTAAAGAAACTCTGGGGAGCCCGGCGGTGTTCGATGGACGCAATATGTTTGAGCCGGAGACTGTGACGCGAGCAGGTCTAAGTTATTTTGCTATCGGCCGGCCGGATGCCCACCCGGCGAGCTGAGGCACCAAATGGACCCCGCCGCAGAGCGGGGTTTTTTTTTGCCCTGAAGAGTTTGGAATCACGATATGCGAGGGCGGCAGCAGAGGCAAAAGCTGGCCTATGTAGCGGTTTTCCCTTATTGCGGTTGCAAGGGGATATTTGATATTAATACCGGCCATTAGAATAATGCGTTCCATATAAGAATAACCTAAAAAAGTTATCTGGTGGGCGCGCAGTAGTAGCACCGCTTAGGAGGATCTTCAAAGATGCACTTGCGTAAGTTTGTTGCCGCGGCCGCGGCGATTCCCTTTTTTATCTCCACTCATGTCGCTGCCGGGGTGTCCAAGGATCTAGCCATCCCCTCGGGAACCCCCGGTGCCGCTGAAATCGCCGATCAGGTCTATTTCGTCAACCACTTCTATGCGATGAAAAACTAC
The DNA here is from genome assembly GCF_001443665.1 of endosymbiont of Ridgeia piscesae. NCBI lineage: Bacteria > Pseudomonadati > Pseudomonadota > Gammaproteobacteria > endosymbiont of Ridgeia piscesae. The sequence continues at coordinate 170,463 of NZ_KQ557115.1, forward strand.
GGCATCACCAAGAAGGGCAAGACGATGACCGTGCTGATCAATAAGTCTGCCGGCAAGAAGCCCACCACCATCGCCCTGGAACGTTACCTTAATAACGACTACCGCGACAACGCGATCAACGCTATGGACTTGGCGATCTTCCGCTCCGGCAAGCTGAGAGGCACCGGCATGCTGATCACCGACTATGTGGATGACAACAAGAGTCAGTCCTACTCCATCTGGTTGCCTGCGCTACGCAAGATTCGTCGTTTTGCCGAGCCGGCCCATGATGATGCCTGGGGCGGTACCGACTTTACTTTCGGTGATGTCACCCTGCGCAAGCCGAAGGACGAGACCCATGAACTGCTGGGCAAAGAAGAATTCAACGACTGCCTGGGTTCGATCCCGGATGTCAAGGTCAAGTATCTGCCCAATCCCCCCGCTGCGTCCTGCAAACACAAGGGCAAACAGGTCTACAAGCTGAAGAGTACCACCAAGCGTCAGAACTGGTGGTATGACTACCGTGTCAGCTACGTTGATACCAAGACCTTTGCCGACTATCGAACCGAGTTTTTCAAAGATGGCAAGAAGATCAAGGTAATCGATCGCGATTGGGTCAGCCTCGGTCAGGGTGACGCGCGCGCGCAGTCCTGGGCCTACTGGTACGGAAAGACTTTCGCTAGCGGCCATGAGACCTGGGCGGTGATTCCGGATGAAGTGGTGGAGTTCAACCACGACTGGAAGCCGAGCATGTGGTCGGAAAAGACCCTGCGCAAGATCAAGCGGTAATAATCAACCAAGTTAGAGGGGCGATTGCCCCTCTTTTTTGGGCTGCCGCAACGGCAGCCTGCAGTTTAACCAGATTCCAACCGGACAAAAGGGGAAGCCGCTAGGCGGGGTCCATGGGGCCGGGGGAGGAGTATGTAAATGTTTAAGCGATCAGTGATTTATCAATCCATGCTGCTTGCGTTGGTGCTGCCTGGGGTGGCAGTGGCGGAGATCGAAGTTAGCGGCTATCTGAAGAATGAGACCGCGGTCTTTACCAAAAGCGGGCAACGTACCGGTCAGGCCTCCAGCATGCTCGATACAACAGAGCATAGCGCCGGCGACCTGATGAAATTCGAGAACTCCGCGCGGATCTTCTTCAATGGTGATCTTGGTGAAGAGAGCAGCTGGCACGGCGAACTCAACCTGATCTACGACACTGAAGGGGTCGACGGTTACAAGAGCCACGAGAGCTATACCCAGAACGACTGGTTCCGTGAACTCTACGTGGATACCAGCGCTGGTGGTTGGGATCTACGCCTTGGTAAGCAGCAGGTGGTGTGGGGTACCGCGGATGGTATGAAGCTGCTCGATATCATTAATCCTACCGATTACCGCGAACTCAACCAGAATGCGATGGAAGACTCTCGCATCCCGATCTGGATGATCAATGCGGAGCGTAACGTGGGTGAGAGCGGCAACATCCAGCTGATCGTCTCCCAGGTTGAGGAGAACAAAATCCCCGGGCTGAATGCGGATGGAGATGCCGAGCATCCATTCCTGATGAAGGGCGTCGATTCGATCACTGGCAAGGTCAATGGCTTCCTCAACGTTACCCCGCGTCTAGCGGCGACGGCGCAGAGCTTCAACAATGCAGCCCAGGCCGGCATGTTGACCGGCGGTGTGCCGATGTCGAGCGGCCTGGTGGGTTTCGCCGGCCTGAGTGTGGACGGTTTTGCCAGCAACCCGGATCCGATCGGCAGTGGCACGTCAGGCAGTGTGATGCTCAACCAGATCGCCCAGTTTGGTCTGACCGATCCGACCGTGGCGGTTGATCCCAACGGCAACTTCTGGGTCACCAATCTGACCAGTGTCACCGGGCAGTTGCCAACTGATGTGACCTGGGATGTCAGTCAGGCCTCCTCAGCGTTCGAGTATATGGCCAACGCTACCTTCTCCACCTTTAACTCCTTTTCCGGGGCGGGTGCGACCGGTAACAGCGCCGGTGCAGTCTATGAGCGTGACTATCCGAACGATCTGGATGCCAACTTTGGCGCACGTTATCGCGGCAGCACCGATGGTGGCTTTAACTACTCCTTCAACTACTTCTATCATTACGACTCCAACCCCTATGTGGAGATGAGTTGGCGTGATGCGGTCACCAAGGAGACTCTGTCGGTGCAGCGCGCCCAGGCGATGGCAATCGGTGGCGGAGCCCAGGCGCCCAATCCAGCCACCGATCTGACGCCTGATCAGATCCCCAACTCTTTTGCGGCTGATGGTTCAAACTCGGTCTCCATCCTGCTGCACAATGCAGCGGGCGAGTACTATGGTGCGATCGACCCAACCACCTTTGCCACCAACACCAACACCAATCCGGTGGAGATGGTGATGACGGAGAAGCTGAACCGCATCCACAGTCTCGGCACCTCGTTCGACTATGCAATGGACACCGAGGCGATGGGTGCTATCGTGCTGCGCGGCGAGTTTCTCTACAACAAGGATGAGCTGCAGCCGGTGGTGGATCGGCGCCTGCTGGGGATCGGTGACCTGACCAACTCCCTGCGCATGGAAGAGGCGGACATGTTTAAGTATGTGCTGGGTGCGGATATCACCGTGCTGACCAACATGCTGGTCAGTGCTCAGTTTATCCAGTTCTGGAACATGGACTTTATCGAGGAGACGCGTACCTGTACCACCCAGGCGGGCAACAGCTACGATTGCTCCCGCTACACCGGTGACATGGCCACCATGAACCTGGATAACGGCCTGAACAAGGGACATGAGTTCAAAGAGTTCTACTCGCTCTTCTTCTCCAAGCCGTTTGGCGGCTCGCAGGAGCATCGCTGGAACAACATCACCATCTATGAAGAGGGCGGTGGCTGGTGGAACCGGCTCGATATGGAGTACACCTTCACCGACGAGTTGATCGGTTCTGCTGAATGGAACCACTACTGGGGTGACAAAGACACCACCTTTGGCCAGTTCGACAAGTCATCCAACTTCCAACTGGGTGTGAAGTACCTGTTCGACTGATCCGGGTTGAGCATCGAAACCCGCTGATGAGGATGGGGAGTCATTCCGTTGGAATGCCCTCCATCCTCGCTCTCTTTTCTACTCTCGGCATGGAGTCCCAAGTGTCATGAGCGAAACCCCCGCAAGCCAATCAGCTAACAACCACTGGGCGGAACGTTACGCCGATTTTGTCATCCGCTTCCGCTGGCCGCTGATGCTGCTGTTGCTGGTTGTTACCGTGATCACTGCTCTGCAGATCAAGAATTTGGATATGCGCAATGATCCAGATACCCTGCTGCCGCCGAGCAATCGTTATGTGGCGACCAACCTCTATGCCGAGCATAATTTTGGCATGGGCAATCTGATGGTCTTCACCCTGCGCGTCAAGGAGGGTGACGTCTACCAGGGGTGGTTCATCAACAAGGTGCAGGAGATCCATACCCGGCTGGTGGAGTTGCCCACGGCGCGCGCCTCGAACTTCATCGACATCGCTGCGAAGAAGATCAAGTTTATGGGGGCGGACGAGAACGGTCTGGTGTTCAAGCGCCTGATCCCCACCGAGGGTATCAGTGAAGACTCTGCTGTGGCCGCCGAACAGCTGGCATTCCTCAAGGAGGGCATCGAGGGCAATCCGGTGATGGGTCCGATGCTGATAGGCTTTGAGGATGCCGCCGGCAACAAGTGTGAGTTCAGCGACAGGGATACAAAGAACTGCATTGCTAAGTCGCTCTATATCATCGGTGACTATACCGATGACGTGAAGGAGATCTACCTCCCCTGGGTGCGCTCGGTGCGTGCCATGATGGACGAATATGGCGAGGATGATCGCTTCGAGTTGCTGGTCGCCGGCGAGCCCTACTTCCTCGCCTGGATGCTTGCCGATCTGGTCAATAAGTGGTGGCTGTTTGTCATCTCCCTGGCGATCGTAGTAGCTGCGCTCTGGTTCGAATTCCGCAACTGGCGCGGTGCGCTGTTCCCGATGATCGGCGTCGGCTCCACCATCATCCTGACCCTGGGAGTGATGGGTTTCTCCTCCTTCAAGCTGACCACCATGATGGTGCTGACGCCGATGTTGCTGCTTGCCATCGGCATAGGGCACTCGGTGCAGGTGACCCGGCGTTTCATGCAGGAGCAGGCGAAGGGGGGGAGCTGCGAGGATGCGGCGCGGCTCGCCATCTCACACACTATTGTCCCGGCGACCCTCTCCATCATCACCGACATGGTGGGCTTTGCCACCCTGGCCACGGTGGATATCTCCTTCTATAAGGCCTACGCCTACTTCGGCATGTTTGGCATGCTGACGCTGTTGTTTACCACCACCAGCCTGATCCCGCTGCTGATGATCACCTTTCCCGGCAGCAATGAGCAGATGGACGAAGGGGGGGGGCGCGCCTGGGAGCATAAGGTGGGCGGTGCCATCACCAACCTGCTGGCGGGGCCGGGCAAATGGTTGCCGATCGGCTTCGTGGCGGTGGTTATCGGCTGGTCCACCTATGAGACCGATATCTTGAACGGTACCTCAGAGGATCTGATGCCGGGGGTGGAGAAGGGTATCAACTACTCCCGTGCCGCCTTCAAGGAGCAGTCGATCACGATCCAGCAACTGGAACGCCTGAACCAGATAATGCCCGGTGTTATCTCGGTCTCGATCCCGATCCGGGGCAAGGCGCCGGTCTCTGAGCTCTGTACCGACACGCCTTTCCCGGAAGAGCTCTACGATATCGAGGAGCCCGCCGAGAAGCTGGCTCAGTGCAAGAAGTACGAGGCCGAGCTGGGTTGCTGGGATCCTGATCCCTGTGGCGCCCAGGGCATCTTCAACGATGCCGAGGTGCTGGCTGACATCGAGGCGATGGAGGAGTGGATGCGGGCCCATCCGTTCATCGGCTTCACCGGTTCCTACGCTCAGTACATCCGCTTGATCAACATGCTACTGACCGCCGAGCCGGGCGAGAAACCGCAGCTGAAGGATCTCTATATCCCGAGCGATGCCAAGTTGCGATCCATAGATCCGGATGATGACCGCAGCGGTGACGAGATCGTACAGCTCTACAACGGACTGCTGGAGACCATGACCGATGAGGGCGACATGGACTCCTTCGTCATGTCGAACTGGAACGAGGGCGTGGTGATGGGCTTCATCAACACCATGGATCCGAAGGAGACCCATCAGGTCACCATGGATATTCAGCAGTACATCGAGGACCACAAGAATGATTCGGGCTTTAGCAAGGTCAACTTCGGTCTGCGCGCCGGTCCGGTGGATGATCTCTCCAGTGACACCAACGAACTCTCGGTGGACGGCCCGGGTTATATCCGTCCGGCGGTTGGCGGTTTTCTCGGTGCCACCGAGGCGACTCGCGAAGTGGCTGTTGACAATTGGCTCGCGGGACCGCTGCTGACCGCCGCTGCGGTGTTCGTCATCGCAGCCCTGATCTTCCGTTCCGTGGTGGTCTCGGTGATCCTTATGGTGATGCTCTTCATCACCCTCTATGCCCAGTATGGGCTGGGTGGTTACATGACCCGGGTGGAGAACTGGTCGGGCAACCTGGCGTTCCATCTGCAGGTGGCGCTGAGTATCGCCATGGGGCTGGGTATCGACTACGGCATCTATATGATCTCGCGATTGCGCGAGGAGATGCAGGCCACCGCAGGCAATTGGGAGCAGTCGTTGGAGAACACGCTCAACACGACCGGATCGGCGGTGATCATCTCGGTGATCGTGCTGTTGGGCTGTTTTATCCCGTTGCTCAATACCGACCTGGCCAATACCTGGGGGCTGGGTGTCTATATCAGTGAGGCACTGCTGATTGATGTGGTGACCGCTCTGACCCTGCTGCCGCTGCTAGTGAAGTGGCTGCGGCCGAAGTTTGTATTTGGGGTTTGATCTCGTTTGAACCGCCAGAGCGGTGATTAGTACAGCAAGGCCGGCATCTCGCCGGCCTTGCTGTTTCTAGGCGGTAGTGGGATGAGTAGAGCAGAATCAATCTGGGGCGATGCCGGCTACACGGAGGCGAACAAGCGTGAGGCGCTTAAAGAGAAGGCCTCACCTGGAACATCGCTATGCGACGCAACCAAGTAAGGAAACTTTAACAAGGCAGCGAGATGCGCTGATTGGCGGAAGAGATCGAAACGCTCAAGGCTAAGGTCCGATCGTGTGTCGAACTCGCCTTCCACATCCTCAAACTAAGGCGGCCCATGTGGTTTTGGCCCATGAGGAGAGCAACGGTTTGGTCTTCACTTCGCATCGGCGAGTGACACCCCGGTTGGCTAATGGAAAGCCAATGCGTGGGCCAACTCTGATTGAGATTAAAGTGCATAAGTACCGCCTGCACTAGAACATCTGATGAGGCTTGACCGCTATCTGAGCAACGTCACCACGTTGACCCGTTCCCAGGCGCAGAAGGCGATCCGTGGCGGGCGGGTGTCGGTGGACGGAGAGCCGCAGAAACAGCCGTCGTCGAATGTCATGGAGGCTGCGGCAGTGTCGCTGGATGGCGGATTGGTGGCGCGGCACGAACCGCGCTATTTCATGCTGTACAAACCTGAAGGATATGTCTGTTCAACCGAGCCGGAGCTTCATCCTGGCGTGCTCGATCTGTTGGATGAGGCGACTGCTACGGGTCTCCACTTCGTCAGTCGGCTCGATATCGATGTCACCGGTCTGTTGCTGATCACGGATGATGGTGCCTGGTCCCATCGTATCCTTGCACCGGCACGGAAGTGCTCCAAGCGCTACCTTGTCACCCTGGCCGAGTCGCTGTCAGAGCGGGATGCTGAGCGCCTTCGTCAGGGTATTCTATTGTGTAGCGAGGCTCGTCCCACCAAGCCGGCGCAGCTGCAACTGGTGTCGTCGAACTCCTGTCGCCTCACTATCACCGAAGGCCGCTATCATCAGGTGAAGCGGATGTTCGCTGCGCTGGGGAATCGGGTGGTGGTGCTGCACCGCGAACGGATTGGTGGGCTCCAGCTCGACCCTGATCTGTCTCCCGGAAATTATCGGGCGCTGACGGAGGATGAGATCGGCGGGATCTTTACTGAGCCCTGAATCGACAGCGGTGGCCATCATGGCTATGGGCATATTACTGCCCATAGCTCCGCGGGAAGGGCACACTTGCTGCAAACTGCGGAGCGCAGGGCCTGCTGTCACAGGGTAACGATCAACCGCAGTGCATCCATCCTCAGTCGCGCCCCCTGGATCTGCTGATGCAGCGTCAGCCCCTGTTGCTGCAGCAGTTCAATCTCCACCCGGCGGATCGATGGGTTGTGCTTGCGCAGCGCGATCATACGCTGAATCTCCCCGGTGAAGTGCTCCATCATATTGTCGAGCGCCTGTTTGACCTTCGGTCGAAGCTCCTTTTCTGCGCTCTTCTCCGCGGCGCTGATCAACTCCAGAATCTCTTTGCGAAATCGGCGTAGCACCGGTGCGGTGGACTGGGGTGGCAGTGGCTCACCCTGTTGGGCGATCTGATCTATCGTGAGTTGCTGGTCGAGGCGTTCGCCCTGCGGGTTGACCAGCACCCGGATCAGTTGCGGCGGCAGGAAGCGCCCCACCTGCAGTTCGGCCGGGGCGATGCACTCGATCTGGAACAGCGCCTCGATCAGCAGCTGGCCGGGTTTCATCTCCGGATGGCGCAGCGCGATGGCGCTGCTGTTGCCGCTCTCCTGGCTGATCACCTGCTGCATTGCCTCGCGCAGCATGGGGTGTTCCCAGGTCAGGAACTGGCGGTCTTCGTGGGCCAGTGCATCGGCGCGGTCGAATGTCAGTGTAAGACCGTCGTCTGGCAGGCCAGGCAGGCGGTTGTTGCTGACCTGCTCAGCAGGACGTAGTACAAAGCCGTTGCCGAGGGGTTCGACCTCTGCGCCAAAGCAACCGAACAGCCGCTCGCAATATTCATAGAGCCTGGAGGAGCTGTCGAGACTGCGTATCTGCCGCACAATCTGGTCAGCGAGGGGCTGACGGCAGCCTGCCAGCTCAAGCAGGTGGTCGCGGCCCTGCTGCAGGCGTTGCGCGGTCTGCTGGCGCAGCTCAGCGGTGGCCGCCAGCAGTGGCTCAAGTTCCGCTTCGGCTTCGTCTTCCTCCAGTACCTGCTGCAGTGCCGGTGCGAGCTGGCTAAAGATGGTGTGGGCACCAGGCACGGTGTGGTGGAAGGCGTCGAGTCCCTCGTGGTACCAGCGCACCAACCGCTCCTGGGGGCCGGGGCTGAGATAGGGTACGTGCACACGCACGGTCTGCTGCTGGCCGATGCGGTCGAGCCGGCCGATGCGCTGCTCCAGCAGGTCGGGGTTGAGTGGCAGGTCGAACAGCACCAGGTGGTGGGCGAACTGGAAGTTGCGCCCCTCGCTGCCGATCTCTGAGCAGAGCAGGATGCGGCTGCCTTGGTTCGGGTCGGCAAACCAGGCGGCGGCGCGATCGCGTTCGATGATGCTCATGCCCTCGTGGAACAGGGCGGCGCCTATCCCCTCCAGGCTGCGCAGGGCCTCCTGCAGCTCGATGGCGGTCTGCGCGTGGGCGCAGATCAGCAGCAGTTTGGGTTCGGGGTTCTCGCGTAGGAAGCGGCACAGCCAGCTCACTCGCGGGTCGGTGCGCCACCACTCTTTCAGGCCGGCGGCGGCGTGGATGCGCTCGGGGGCGAGCCAGGCGTCTGGTGGGGCGCTCTGCTGCGGGTCGATCTGCTCCGCGTCGTAGCACTCCGGGTTGGGCAGCGGGTAGCCGTGGAATTCGCGCTCTGGAAAGCCGCTGATGCCTGCGCGATTGTTGCGGAACATCACCCGGCCGGTGCCGTGGCGGTCGAGCAGCAGCTCGATCAGGGCGCTGCGGGCCGACTCACGCTGCGTTTCGTCAGAGCCTACGTCGCTGATCATGGCCAGCAGTTTGGCGCACTCCTCTTCGCCAAACTGGTCGAGGATCTGTGCCTGCGCATCTTCTGAGAGGGGGGTGCGCTGCATCAGCCGGTCGATCGCCTCGGCGGCGGGGCGGTAGGCTTGTTCTTCGGCGAGAAATGCCTCCAGAGAGTGGAAACGGTCGGGATCGAGTAGCCGCAGTCGGGCGAAATGGCCAGCGCGGCCGAGCTGTTCCGGGGTGGCGGTGAGTAGCAGGATGCCGGGGGTGTTGAGGGCCAACGCCTCCACCAGCAAGTATTCGGGGCTGGGGTCATCCTCGCTCCAGGCGAGGTGGTGGGCCTCGTCGATGATCAATAGATCCCACTCGCCTTCTAGGGCTTGGGAGAAGCGCTGCGGATTCTGACTGAACAGGTCGAGGCTGCAGAGCACCAGCTGCTCGGCATGAAACGGGTTGCTTGCCTGGCCCGATTCGATAATCGCGGTACAGCGCTCTTCGTCGAAGATGCTGAAGTGCAGGTTGAAACGCCGCAGCAGTTCCACCAGCCACTGGTGCAGCAGTGGTGAGGGCACCAGGATCAGGGCGCGGTTGGCGCGTCCGCTGATCAGTTGCTGGTGCAGGATCAGGCAGGCCTCGATGGTCTTGCCGAGCCCAACTTCGTCGGCCAGCAGCACCCGCGGTGCATGACGGCCAGCCACCTCGTGGGCGATGTAGAGCTGGTGCGGGATCAGGTCGATGCGTGCGCCTTGCAGGCCGTAGTTGGCCGATTCTGCCAGCTGTGCCTGGTGGTGCAGGCTGTGGTAGCGCAGCTCAAACCAGTGGTTGGCGTCGAGCTGGCCGGTGAGCAGCCGGTCGCGGGGTTTGTTGAAGCGCAGGTAGTGACTGAGTTCGCTCTCCGGCAGCTGGCGTGTGTTGCCATCCTGCTGTCGTACGGAATAGATGAGCAGTCCCTGCTGCTCGCTGACCGAGGTGATGTGCAGGGCTTCACCCTGCTGGTCTTCCACCTGGTCGCCGCTGTCGAAGCGGATCCGAGTGAGCGGGGCGTTGGCGCTAGCATAGACGCGGGTGGCGTCGCTGGCCTCGAACCGCAGGGTGACGGTGCGGCCTTCGAGTTTGATGACGCTGCCCAGGCCGAGCTCCGATTCGGTGTCACTGATCCAGCGTTGGCCGGGGATGAACTCATGCATTCGAGGTCTCCGCAAAAAAACCCGCCATTGTATTGAATTTAGCCGCCAAATTCAGGTTTGCGGAGAGTCATGGGGGGCGGCTTTGGCCACACTGCTCTTTTACCTGCCTGTGGGAATCTTTAGAATCCGCCTAATTTCTTTCAACTGCCGCTCTGGTGGCCGGAGTCGATTGCGTGGAGAAGATCTTCGAGAGTTTTTTGTGGAACAGCCGTTTGGTGGTGGTGTTGGCGGTAGTGGCCAGCCTGGCGGCATCTGTGGGTATGTTCTATATGGCGACGGTGGATGCCTTCTACATGATCGGACATCTGCTGCACTATGCCTCACCGGAGCTGACGGAGACGGCGCGGGTGGCGCTGCGTTCCAGTTCAGTGACCCATGTGGTGGAGATTGTCGATGGCTATCTGTTGGCTACCGTGCTGTTGATCTTTGCGCTCGGGCTGTATGAGCTGTTTATCAGCAAGATCGATCAAGCTGAGCATGATGAGCGGGCCTCGCGGGTGTTGCTGATCAGCAGTCTGGATGATCTAAAGAGCCGCCTGGCCAAGGTGGTGATGATGATCCTGGTGGTGCGCTATTTTGAGTTTGCCCTGGGCATGAGTTTCAACACGCCAATGGATCTGCTGCAGTTTGCTGGGGGGATCGCGCTGCTCGGCTTGGCGCTCTATCTCTCGCACATGGCGGACAAAGGGGGGCATTGAGTCCGCTAGAAATCCCCGACAATGGGTGATGGATTGATAAATCTCTTTTAAGTGGACATCTTATCTGGTGGTAATATACTGCCCCGTCGAGCCGATGGGACGAGGCGAACTCATCCCTGTAAACAGGCAGATCTCTCTCAAACTGAAACACGAGGTTCTTTTACCGATGATGAAAATGAAAGCTCTGGCGCTGTCTCTGAGTGTCGCTGCCCTTTCCCTGGGCATGGTTGGCAATGCGGCCGCTGATGGTGCAGCCCTGTTCAAGGCTAAGACCTGTTTCTCCTGTCACGGTCAGGATGCCAAGACCCCGATCATGCCGGTCTACCCCAAGCTGGCTGGTCAGAACGCCGACTACGCCTTCAACCAGATGATGGATATCAAGTCTGGCAAGCGTAATAACGGTCAGACTGCTGCGATGAAGGGCATCATGGCGATGGTCAGCGAGGCTGAGGCGCGCGAGATCGCCAACTGGCTCTCCAGCCTGTAAGGCAGCAGTGATGCTGTTGGCTGGCACGCCTTATTGGAGGTCGGCCGGCAAGCTGCGATAGAGGGGCGAAGATGAAGATCTTTGCCCTTTTTTTTGTCTGATGGATCGGCCATTTGCCTGAATTGCAGGGCAAATGCCATAAAAAATAGCGGAAAGGGTGCGTTTGGGGGCGTGACAGGTTCCTCTGATGGGGTGCTTGATGTTTATCATGTGCCCAGGCAACAGGCCGGGGGATTATGCCTCGGCGAATCGGGTTCAAATACATATGATTGCCGCTCCCTTCCCGGCAGTGGCCGTTATTCTCAGGAGTCATCGTGAATATTTTCAGAACAGTCGTGAGCCTTGTTTTTCTGATGGTCAGTGCCGCTGCATGGGCCGGTTCCGTAGCGGATCAGGTTGAGGTCGAGGACCCCTATGTGCGGGGGGTGCCACCAGGCCAGCCCAACTCTGCCAGCTTTTTGCGTCTCACAAACCATGGCAGTGTAGACAGCGCTTTAGTTGGGGCGAGGAGTCCGGTGGCCAAGGTGGTTGAGCTGCATACTCACACCATGGAGGGCGGCATGATGCGGATGCGGCCGGTGGAGAAGATTGATCTGCCGGCGGGCAAGCAGGTTGCGCTGCAGCCGGGTGGTCTGCATGTGATGTTGATCGGTCTGAAGCAGAAGCTGGTTCCTGGTGAGCGGATTCCGTTGACCTTGCTGTTCGCCGATGGTTCAGAGAAAGCTCTGGAGGCGCCGGTGCGCAAGCTGCAGATGCGTATGATGCAGAATAAAAAGATGTCGCACTGATCCGACGCTGGCGCTGATCGAGTGAGCGTGCACCCGATTGGGGAAATCGGGTTACACTCCCCGGTCAGCGTTTCAAGCCGTCGGAGCGAGCATGCCAGAATCCCCTTTTTCCTCTTTCGATCACTTCTCCGGAGCGTTTGTCGAAGGGCTGCGCGGCGTGCTGCAGCAGCCTGGTCTGGGCGCCTATATTCTGGCCCACGCCAATGCAGTCTTCGATGAGGCGATCTTAACTACCCTGGAGGCGCCGCTACGGCAGCGCTTTGAGACCCTGGCTGCGGAGTGCCGGGAGGCGCTGGGTAATGGCCGGGAGATCAATGGAGCACCGGACGACCAGTTGGTCTTCCTCAAGCTGATGGCTATCGGTTTCGATGGGGTGCAGCTCAACCGCTTCCGTCGTGAAGGCCCTTGGGCGCTGCAGTTCAACCATCTGCGTTCGTTCCGTCCGGCACGGATGGCGACTGAGCAGGTCAGTGGCATCCACAAGTCGTTCAATCCCGCGGGGTTTCACTTCAATAAACCTTTCCTGCGGCGCGAGGTGTTTTGGGCTGGGTCTCTGCATGGCCTGGAAGTGGAGCTGCTCTACAATAAGTTTCCGTTTGTGCCGATGCACGGTCTGCTGGTGCCTGAGCGGCTTGATCGTGAACCGCAATTTCTCTCCCACCCTTATCATATCTACATCTGGCGACTGACCGAGGCGCTGGCCGAGACGCTATCCGGCGTCGGCTTCGGTTACAATAGCTATGGCGCCTATGCCTCGGTCAACCACCTGCATTTCCAGATGTTTCTGCAGCAGACGGCGATGCCCATAGCTGATCCCCGCTGGGCACATAATGGTGGGCCAGAACCCTATCCGCTGGAGTGTCAGCTGTTCAGCTGCCCCGAGCAGGCCTGGGAATGGCTGAATCAGCAGCATCTGGAGGAGACTAGCTACAATCTGCTCTACCAGCCTGGATGCATGTATGCGGTGGCGCGTAGAAAACAGGGCAGCTACCAGCATTCCCCCTGGACTGCAGGATTTGGCTGGTCCGAGATCGTCGGTGCTATCACGACCTTTAATCAGGTTGACTTTGAAACGCTCGAGGTGGAGACGGTGCTCAACGAGATGAAGCGGTTGCGCCTGGGGTGAGCGTGGGCGTGGGGTCAGCTACCGTCCAGCCAGTCGATCAGGTAGTAGAGCCGGACACCCTCGGACGAGCGGGATGGGCCGATCACGTGCGCGGGGTGGCGGTGTTGCTCAGGTGCTGCAGCTTCCAATGCCGCCTTCGCGCTCTCCTTTATTTCAACACAGTTTTCCGGGAAGCGACTGCGCCGGCGGCTGGGAGTGAATACGATGGCGTAGCAGGTTTTGCTGATTCGGCTGTCAAGTGGTGGGTGCTGCATGCTCTTTCCAGGATTTTCCGTTCAAATTACTGCCTGATCAGGTAATTAACAAGTGTGCGGGAGGCGCGGCTGAGTCATTTTGACCTGTATTAGAGGGTTCTGGTATAGTTCCGCAGCTTTTTTGGGGTTATCAGGTAGAACCGGATGAGGGTGCGGCGTGCTGTCGCAGACGGTTGGCACCTGTTAGACAGTGAACAATCCAGGCAAGAACATAGCAGGATCGAACATGAACAAATGGCTAGTAACTGCTTCCATCGCACTCGCTGTTGCAGCAGGTGGAGCTCAGGCGGCCGGTGACGCAGCCGCAGGTCAGACTAAATCGGCAACCTGTGCGGCCTGCCATGGTCCCGATGGCAACAGCCTCAATCCGCAGTGGCCGAAGTTGGCGGGGCAGCATGCGAAGTACATTGAGCGGCAGATTGCCGACTTCAAATCCGGGGCCCGCAAAGATCCTGTGATGACCGCCCAGGCGGCTCTTATCCAAGAGCAGGATATTCCTAACTTGGCGGCCTATTTCTCCTCACAGAAACGCAACGCGGGTACTGCGGCGGCGGACAAGGTCGCATTGGGTGAGAAGATCTACCGCGCCGGCAACGCAGCCACCGGCGTTTCGGCCTGCATGGCCTGTCACGGTCCGTCGGGTTCAGGCAATCCGCAAGCCAACTTTCCTTCCCTGGCCGGCCAGCATGCGCCCTATGTGGAGAAGGCCCTCAAGGATTTCCGTTCGGGTGGACGCACCAACGATACCGGCAAAATGATGCAGGGGGTGGCCAATCGCATGACTGATGAAGAGATTGCAGCAGTTGCTCAGTATGTGCAGGGCCTGTCCCGCTAGTTAGTGACTCAGGTCTTGCATCAGAAAGGCGGCTTTGGGCCGCCTTTTTTGATGGTGGAAATCTGTGGGAGAGAGCTCAAGGGATGCTGAATAGTTGCCGTAATATCGCTGCAGGTACACAATGCCAATATTCTGGCAGGGAAACAGGGTTGCGCTAATGCGACATCAGGCAGATCAGTTTGGCAAGGAGCAGGGCGGTAAAGATCGTCTCCGGCTCCTCAGCTACAATATTCAGGCTGGGGTAGATACCAGCAGCTACCGCGAGTATGTGACCAAGAGTTGGAAACACATCCTGCCCCATCAGGAACGGCAGAATAATCTGGATTGCATCGCCGGGATCATCAAGGATTTCGACCTGGTCGGCCTGCAGGAGGTCGATTCGGGCAGCCTTCGTAGCGGCTTTATCGATCAGACTGAATACCTTGCCAGTCAGGCCGACTTTCCCTACTGGCACAAACAGGTCAATCGGCGCATCGGTAAACTAGCTCAGCACAGTAACGGAGTGCTCAGTCGCCTGATGCCTTCGGCGATTGCCGAGCACCAGCTGCCGGGGCTGCCGGGACGGGGCGCATTGCTGATCGAGTTTCAGACCAGTGAGCAGCCCCTGGCCATTTGCATTCTCCATCTGGCGCTGGGCAAGCGCGCGCGGATGCGTCAGCTCGCTTATGTGAGCGAGGTCATCTCTCACTATTCTCATCTGGTGTTGATGGGGGACTTCAACTGCGGTTGTGGCTCCCGCGAATTTACCTACCTGATGGAATCCACCGGTCTGCAGGGATCCTCCTGCAACCTGCACACCTTTCCGAGCTGGCGTCCCAAGCGCAAGCTCGACCATATCCTGGCGTCCCCCAGCCTGCGTGTCGCCAGGACCGAGGTGCTTCACTACACCCATTCCGATCATCTGCCGATCATGCTGGAGATCGAACTGCCTGATAATGTGGATCTGGCGCGAGCCGCCTGACGGCACCATTTTTTGCTTTTCCGGCAGGGGCTGGATAACCTTCAGCAGAATGCTATAAAGCTTGGGAACTCTTTTCATAGAAGAATAAGATGGACGTTGATAAGGATTTGAAAAAGGCCTACGAGGATCTGCTCAAGAAAACCGAGCAGGAGTCAGATAGACGCCTCGAGGCAGAGTCGCTGTTGACTCGAACTATCGTTCGGCTGTGCCTGGCCTGCTCCGGCCTCGATCCAAATCTGGATCCATACCTTAAATCGATCCGCGAGTCGCTGCGTAATGGCGTCAACCCCGACTTGCCCAAGGAACTGAATGAGCTTTCAGATACCTTGATGCGTCTTGGTTCGCCGGATGAGGCACCGCCTGCTGTTGTCTGGCATAAACTCACCTCTCGTTTGAGCCTCTCCGAAGCGGATGCCAGCGAGGCGGAAAAGCTCTTCGGTCAGTTGCAGACTGATCCCCAGGCGGCCGGGGAGCAGGAGTTGGACCGTCTTGCCCTGCTGCTGAGCCACGCGATTGGTGGCGATGGGAAGCAGAAGAGCTTTTTTGACCGGCTGATCAAGAGCAAGCGTAGCAGTGAGTCGCCTCCTGGCGAGCTGCCAAACCACCTGTTGCGGGAACTGCTTGCTGCCGGCAGCTGGCCTGGGCACTGGAGTACAGAGATCTCTCGCTTTCAGGCGCGGCTCAATGATGATTCGGCAGAGGATGAGTGGATCAGTGTACTCAGGGAGCTGCTTGATCTCACTTCCACATCCTATAGCGACGCCCAGGTTGAGATCCATGAGGCAGAGGAGTTTCTGGCGAACCTGACCCGGCGGCTGCACGATCTGGAGACCCACTTCCGCGAGGCTCATGCGATCCGTGAAGAGGTGATCAGCAGCGGGAGGAATCTGAATGTCGAGGTGAATGCCCAGGTCAGTGGCCTGCAGGCATCGATCGCCAAGGCAACTGATCTGGGGTATCTGAAGCGTGAGCTGGAGTCCCACCTGTCGGGTATTCAGCAGACCATCGACACCTTCCTCGAGGAGGAGGAGCAGCGCTTCTCCTCCTCTGAAGAGCGCGAACGTATGTTGCGGGAGCGGATGCGGGAGCTTGAGCAGGAGTCGGAGGATCTCCATTTTCGCATGGTCGAGGCGCACCATCTCGCCCTGCTCGATACGGTTACCGAACTGCCGAATCGGCTCGCCTACGAGGAACGGCTGGCACAGGAGGCGGCACGCTTCAATCGATTCGATGCGCCATTGGCCCTGATGGTCTGGGATGTGGATGACTTCAAGTTGATCAATGACCGTTTTGGCCACCAGGCGGGTGACAAAACACTGCACATCATCGCGCAGAATTTGAAAAAACGGCTGCGCGAAACCGATTTCATCGCCCGCTATGGCGGCGAGGAGTTTGTCAGCCTGCTGTGTGGCAGCGATGAGACGCAGGCGCTAGGGGTGGCCGAGGAGATGCGTCTGGCGGTGGAGAAGAGTGGTTTCCACTCCGGTAGCCGCTCGGTGACAGTCACCATCTCCTGTGGCATCAGTGGCTTTATCAAAGGCGACTCGCCGGAGGCTGTTTTTGCGAGGGCGGATAAGGCGCTGTATGAGGCAAAACGCGCCGGCAAAAATCGCTGCGTAGTTGCTGATTCTGGTTTCGGCACTTAATCCTGAATAAAGAAGTAGTGCCAGGGTGCGCCGCTCGCCTCAGCCAGTGTGTTGAGCAGACGGGTTGAGGGCTGTGCCTCCTGCGGGAAGATGTTCTCCACATAGAGAAACAGCTGGCCTGAGCCCGCCGTTTGGCGCCACTGGTAGTGAGCAGGATTTTGGCTGTGAGCGCAGTGGGGGCAGGTCGCCTGGTAGTCTTGAGGTTGCTCCTGCCACTCTTCCATTATTCTCTCCCATCCCTGGATGCGCCGCCGGCATTTGCCACAGCGAGGAGGGTTGGTGTTGCGGCCCTGCAGGAAGATTGGTTGGTCCATCGGCAGGATCTGCAGATGACAGAAAGAGCGGTCGTCATCGGTGGGCTCCAGCTCGATATGGGGTGAGCAGCCCATGAAGCTGATCAGTTGCAAGAATCGTTCGCCCAGCAGGAAGCGCCGCTGATCCAGTCGTTCGCCACAGAAGTCGATCTGTCGCAGGTGCCCTGTTATGCCGTCGAGAGTTGGCAGGGCGAAAAACGGGTCTTGCGGGGTCAGAACCAATCGCCCGGTGTGCATCGCCATCTGAGTTACTTTTTTACCGGTGTTGGGCGATAGAGTGGCACGGCGGTGATGCTGTTTTTCGGCGAACCATCCACCAGCTTATCGCTGTAGGTGAGGTAGATCAGGGTGTTGCGGCTGGCGTCGTAGAAGCGCACTACCTGCATCGTTTTGAAGAGGATCGAGGTGCGTTTCTTGAACACCTCCTCTCCATCACGCTGGCCGTTGTAGATATCCTCAGCAAGCTGCACCGGCCCGGTCTGGCGGCAGGCGATGGAGGCATCAGAAGTATCCTCTGCCAGGCCCACAGCGCCGCTCATGCCGCCGGTTTTGGCGCGGCTCAGATAACAGGTCACTCCGGCCACTCCTGGGTCATCGAA
This sequence comes from endosymbiont of Ridgeia piscesae, assembly GCF_001443665.1. Lineage (NCBI taxonomy): Bacteria > Pseudomonadati > Pseudomonadota > Gammaproteobacteria > endosymbiont of Ridgeia piscesae. The sequence continues at coordinate 188,176 of NZ_KQ557115.1, forward strand.
GGCCTCGATCACTATCTTGTCGTTGGGTCCGAGCATACGGAACTTGGTGCTGACCTTGGCGATGGTCTCTGCCTGTGTGCTAGCTGCCAACACCATCAAGCCGGTTAATGCCGCGTATTTTATCAATTTCATCATCTGTTGGGTTTGTTAGCTTACGATGGCCTTATACGATGAGGGCATAGCTTCAGTTGTTCAAGGGGGGGGGAGTCGGCATGCTGAAGAATAAGCAGTCCAGTCGGGCATTCATTGCCTTTGTCGTAACTTGGGCATTTGCCATTCTGACGGTGACCGGGATTGTGCTCTATGTGGTGCCCCAGGGGCGTATCGCCTATTGGATCCACTGGTCATTTCTGGGGCTGGGCAAGGAGCAGTGGGGGGATCTGCATATGGTCTTTGGTGGTCTCTTTATCGCCACAGGGATCTACCACCTCTATTTCAACTGGAAGCCCTTCAAAAAGTACCTGGCTGACCGGGTGAAAGGGCATCTGCAGATCAAACGGGAACTGGTTGGTTCGCTGCTGCTCTCGTTGGTGATCATTATGATGTCGATCTATGCGCTGCCGCCGGTCAATTGGGTATTTGATCTCAATGATTGGCTGAAAGCGGCCTGGGTCAAGTCACCGGAGATGGAGCCGCCCTTCGGTCATGCGGAAGAGGTCTCCCTGGGCGGCATCTCGAAGCGTATGCGGATCGATCTGCCGGTGGCGATGCAGGCATTACAGAAAGCCGGTATCCGCTTTGAGGGGACGCAGCAGTCGCTGGAGAAGATCGCTCTGGCCAATAACACTACGCCAATGGCAGTTTACGCAGTGATCCGGCCACATATGGAGAGGCCAGAAAAATTGCAGCTAGGGGATTTGTCGCCTGAAGAGCTTGAAGCGCACTTTGCTGGCACTGGTCTGGGACGAAAATCGCTGGCTGAGGTTTGTCAGGAGGTTGGTGTTGAGACCACTGTTGCCATTCAACGTCTTGCCGAGCAGGGTATAGATACCAGTCTGCAGATGAGCCTACGGGAACTTGCCGGACATCATGGCAATTCCCCGGTTGGTTTGGTCAAGATTATCCTCAAGAGTGAATGAGATGATGGGGCGGCAAGCTTTCCGACTCGCCTTAACGATTGGCCTGGCCTATCGGGATTGATTATTGTTCAGGGTGGCAGACGGTTTCGTTCCCGTCAGGGGATGGCGCTGGATCTCGTCACTCTAATTGACGGGGTTCGGTATGTCTGTCGATAAGGGGCCTCTGATCAAGTCATAAACTCGTATCTTGTGCCCAGAATATCCAGCTTCTGCGTTGCAAATCTTCGCAATAGCCAGCTATTACGTGCGATTTGCGTCTTGAATCTGAAAATTCTGAATCACAATTTAGTTCGTCCAGACTTAATCAGAGGCTCCCTAATCTGCGCTGCTGCTATCAGAAACAACCCCTTCCCACCGGCATTGGCAGTCCTGCATAGCGACAGACCGATCTAGCGCCCTCTGGAAAGAGCCCGTTGATATATTTTTTGCTCCAGCGACAGTCGTTTTTGTCTTTGCAGAGATTGCGCGCGAGCACCGGCATCTCCGGTGCAATCTCGAACTCTGCATAAAAACGGTGCAGAAAATCGATGAGGATCCAGTGATCCTCTTCCAAGGTGACACCATCACGTTGCGCGAGGGTCTCTGCGATGAGTGGTGACCAGTCGTTGTGGTCGAGCAGATAACCGTCTTTGTCGGTTGCGATGACATGGCCGTCGATGGTCAGCACCGAGGGGTTGCGGAGCCCGGATAAGGCTTGCTGCCGCTCCATTTCCTCCAAACGCATTTCACACCTCCAACAAGGTGTCAGATCAAACTGTGTGCGATTTGTCTTTGTTATACCAACAAAAATAGCAGGGATTTTGGCTGGTGCTCGGGTCTGCAGGTCCTGGATAGGTGAGGCTCGGCGACAATCAAAGGGCGCTGGCGTCCTGATCGGAGCCTGACGGCGACTCATAGAGCTCGATAGGCAGCCCGTCCGGATCGCTAAAGAAACAGAATCGCCGGCCGGTATACTCATCGACCCGCAGTGGCTCGACCCGAACCCCCCGGGCCTGCAGGCTCGCGATGGCGTCGCCGATCTGTTCCACTGCAAAGGCGAGATGCCTGAGCCCCCGCGCCTCCGGATAACTTGGTCGAAGAGGCGCGTCGGGAAAGGAGAATAGCTCGACCTGCACGCCGTCCGGTGCGCGCAGGTCGAGCTTGTAGGAATCACGCGCCGCCCGGTAGTGCTCGTCGATCACCGACAGCCCCAGCGTCTCGGTATAGAAGGTTTTGGATCGTGCATAGTCCGAGCAGATGATGGCGATATGGTGAATGCCTTTTATCTTCATAATGCTTCCTGCCAGTCTGGATCTGCAGCAGTCTACTCGGCAGGGCCGTTCGCTGTCAGTGCCTGGCACAGCCTCCTGATCCTATGAACTATTTTAGTTGGACTCTGCCGGTGGAAAGATCACGCTCGCTTACCGGCGTGGGCGGCGCTGCATGTGTGAATCTGCGGGGTGCTTCTTCCTCCGCCTTGCCGGTGCTCGTCAGAGATGAAAAAACAACCTATAAGTTGCAATATCGGCACATTGTGGGGTGTGGAGGAAACATGGACTTGCCATTGATCGAGACGCTCAGGCGTAAAACGATAACACTACTGACGATATTCCTGCTGCTGGTGTTGTTGGGATGGAACTGGTCGTTGGGTGCAGTGGAAGCGGAGAGTCTACTCACGCCTGCCGAGTTGATCGCAGCGCTGCGCGAGGGCGGCATGGTCCTCTACATGCGGCATGCAGCGACTGACCACAGCCAGCTCGACCAGAGCCGCAATCGGGCGATGTTGCAGGATTGCCGCATGCAGCGGAATCTCTCTGCCGAGGGGCGTCAGCAGGCGGAGTGGATTGGTCAGGCGATTCGCGCACTGGGGATCCGCATCGATGAGGTGTTTAGCAGCCCCTACTGCCGGTGCAGGGATACTGCCCAGCTGGCATTTGGCGATCACCATGTGATGCAGGCGTTGCACTTTGCGATCGGGATGCGGCAGAGCGAAAAGGCACAGATGAGCGAGATCCTGCGCCGGCAGCTGGGCCAAGCTCCGCGCTCGGGGAGCAACCGGGTGCTGGTCTCCCACACCGCCAATCTGAAGGAGGCGACTGGGCTATGGCCTATGCTAGAGGGGGTGGTGATGGTGTTCCGCCCTCAACAAGGGCAGTCTTATCAGTTTCTTGGGCAGATCAATCCCGATGACTGGCCTGAATAAAATGCCAGACCGGACCTGATCCATGCGTCTCCTCTCTCGCCTTCCACTGCGCAGCAAGTTTCTGGTGGCACCCTTGATTGGGTTGCTGCTGATGCTCGGGCTGGCGCTGATCTTCCTGAATGCCATTTTTGAGCAGGAGGTACTGTTTGAGCACCTGAACGGTGAGGATCTGCCGATCCTGAACAGGGTGAGCCAGCTCTCGAGCCGTGTCAGCAACAATTATGTGAGGTTGCTGAAGGTGATGGGTGCAGCCGGTCAGGAGCTTGATGAAGAGGGAGTCTATGAGCGGGGTACACCCCTGTTGGATGAGCTGAATGAGATCGAAGAGGAACTGAATTCGTTGCCCTCTGACTACCCGCTGGACGATCTGGAACAGGAGAAGTACCGGGTCCTGTTGGATGCCTTTGGCGTCTATCGCAACGACGTGATCACGGCGGTGGAGATGGGTACGGTCAATCTGGAGATGGCCGGCTTTCACATCAGGGGGGTGGCTCGCCACTATCTGGCGATCAATCAGTTGTTTCAGGAGCTACAGCGGATTTTTCAGGAGGATATTAAGCGGGAGATCGGCAAGCAGTGGGAGCACTCCAAGCAGCAACTGATCAACTACTCCATGCTGCTGATCATCACAGTGGCCGGCATGATCGTTTCCGGACTACTGTTGGCGCGGCTCATGTCGGCTGATGTGCAGCGCATGATCAAGGCGATGGTGGAGTTGGCCAAGGGCAACACCGGGGTGCAGGTTCCCGCCTCGGTGATGGCTTCCCGTGAGCTGAAGACGATGGGACAGGCACTAATTGTATTCCGCGATTCACTGATCAAGCTGGCGGACTCCCAGGAGCGTTACCAGCAGCTTGCCCAGCACGATACACTGACCGGTTTGCCCAACCGCCTGCTATTTCATGATCGACTCAACCATGCGCTGAATCGCGCCAACCGTAGCAAGATCGGTCTGGCGCTGCTGTTTCTCGATCTGGACCGATTCAAGCAGATCAATGACGCCTTCGGCCACCCGATGGGGGATCGCTTGCTGGCGCTGGTAGCGAAGGATCTGCTCGAGGCGTTGCGCGAAGAGGATACCATTGCGCGCCTGGGTGGGGATGAGTTTGTGGTAATCCTTGAGGGGGTGCATGGGCGTGACCATGTGATCAACGTGGCCGAAAAGCTACTCGCTGTGATCGGCAGGGAGCGCAGTCTCGACTCGCTGCAGATGCATATCGGCGTCAGCATTGGTATCAGCCTCTACCCGGAGGATGGCGAGGATGTCACCACCTTAGTGCGCAATGCGGATGCTGCGATGTACCAGGCCAAGGCCAAAGGGCGCAATGGCTATGCCTTCTACACGCCAATGCTGACCGAGGTGTTGGAGGCATCATTCGAACTGGAACGGGCCATGCGTCAAGCGGTGGAGCAGGAGCAGTTCCTGCTCCTCTATCAGCCACAGGTGGATGTTGAGAGTGGGGAGATTGTCGGTGTAGAGGCGTTGCTGCGTTGGCAGCATCCGGAGTTGGGTTTGATGCTTCCAGAGCAATTTATCTCTCTGGCGGAGGAGAGCGGGTTGATCCTGCCGCTCGGTCGATGGCTGGTGCGGCAGGCACTGCAACAGGTGTCTCAATGGCAGATAGACGGCCTGAAGCCGGTGCGTCTCTCCATCAACATCAGCAACCATCAGCTGGCTGATGTGCAGTTTGCCAGTGAGTTAGGTGAACTGCTGGGGCAGTTCGGACTCGATCCCGGTCTGATTGAACTGGAAGTGACCGAGAACAGCTGTGCCGAGAACCTTGAGATACTGATTGAACACCTGGAGAGCATCAAGGCGCTGGGGGTGCAGATCGCCATCGACGACTTTGGTACCGGCTACTCCTCTCTCAGCTATCTGAAACAGTTTCCGGTCGACACCCTGAAGGTCGACCGTACCTTCATTCACGATCTAATTGGCAGCATGGAAAATCAGGCGATCGTGCGGGCGATGATTGTGCTAGGCAGGAGCCTGGGTCTGCAGGTAATCTCCGAGGGTGTGGAGCAGTCGGCTGAGCTGGCGTGGCTGCGGGCCGAGGGCTGCGACACTTATCAGGGGTTTCTGCACAGCCAGCCGATGTCGGCCGAGGCCTTTGCGCAGCTGATCATGCCCTGAACAGAAAAAAGCCACCCCGGATGGATGGCTTTTTTGATATGGCGCGCCCGAAGGGATTCGAACCCCTGGCCTCTGCCTCCGGAGGGCAGCGCTCTATCCAGCTGAGCTACGGGCGCATGACGATCCTGTCTGCGAAAGACGGCGTAGTTTACCGCCCAGCAAAGGTCGCGTCTATCCGAGGATTCGATCTTTGCCCATCTACCTGTATAATCTCGTGATTTTCTAATGGATGGTCGGCCCAGCGGGCTGTTCGCGATATTTAACGAGGGGGTTTCCAGTGATGAGTAGGGCTGCTTTGAAGATGGGTAGGTTGGTGATGGCGGGTGCTCTGGGCGTGACGCTGTGCGCGAGTGCCTGGGCCGAAGAGCGTGCCGATGTGCGTGTTCGCATCAGCCCGGTAGGCAAGGTGGCTGTTGAGGGGCAGGCGGCTCCTGCTGCTCCTGCGCCAGCTGCAGCAGCGGCGCCGAAGCCTGCTGCTAATGCCGCGCCGACAGCGGCAGCGCCAGCCGCTGCTGGATCTGCCGGCGCCGCACTCTATGCGGCCAAGGGATGTGCCGGCTGTCATGGAGCGGATGCCAAAAAGACCGTAATGCCGGTCTACCCCACGCTGGCGGGGCAGAGTGTTGCCTATCTGGTCGCGCAGATGAAAGATATCAAGACGGGTGCCCGCCACAATGGCCAGGCGGCGGTTATGAAGGGCGTGGTTGCCGGTGTCTCAGATGCTGAAATGCAGACCATTGCGGAGTGGTTGAGCACTCTGTAAGCCTGACTTTATCGCTCTTTGAGCAAGAGGCCGCCGCTGCGCGGCCTTTTGCGTTATGACGCCCTGTCCCCTGTTTGGAACGGGGACGTTAGGCTTTAGGAGAGCATCGCCTTCAGGTTCGCTAAGTGAGCGCTGCCGCGCTCCTGTTTTTGTTCCGGTGAGAGGCTGCTCTTACCCCCCTCCCAGCTGAGATCCTCCTCCGGCAGCTCCTGCAGAAAACGGCTCGGTTCACAACGGACCAGCTCGCCGTAGCGTTTGCGTTTGGCGGCGTAGGTCATGGTCAGGCTGCGCTGGGCGCGGGTGATGCCGACGTAGGCGAGGCGGCGCTCCTCCTCGATATTCTCTTCCTCGATGCTGCTGCGATGGGGCAGCAGCTCCTCCTCCATGCCGACCAGGAAGACATGGGGGAACTCCAGCCCCTTGGCGGCGTGCAGGGTCATCAGGTGCACCTGGTCGTTGTCACCGGCCTCCTCGTTCTGCCGCTCCAGCACATCCATCAGGGTCAGATGGCTGACCATCTCGGCCAGGCTCTTCTCCTGTTCATCCTTGGCCAGGGCGCCAAGCCAGTCGCACAGATCGTTGACGTTCTCCATGCGCCGCTCAGCGATGGCGTCGCTGCTGGCGTTCTCTCGCAGCCAGCTGTCGTAGTCGATGTCGCGCACCAGGGCTTGGGCGATCTGCTTGGGTGGTTCCGACTCGGCGCGCCGGGCGAAGCCGCTGATCCACTCGGCAAAGCTGCGCAGCCGGCTCAGGGCGCGTTCGCCCAGCTGTTCACCCAACCCCAGCTCGTCACAGGCGCTGAACAGGCCGATCTCGCGCTGCTGGGCGTAGGCGCCGAGCTTCTCCAGGGTGGCGGGGCCGATCTCGCGGCGCGGGGTGTTGATCACGCGCAGGAAGGCGGCGTCATCGTCGGGATTCGCCAGCAGCCGCAGGTAGGCCATTACGTCCTTGATCTCGGTGCGTGAGAAGAAGGAGGTGCCGCCGCTGAGGAAATAGGGGATCTTGTGGATGCGCAGGGCCTTTTCGAACAGCCGCGCCTGATGGTTGCCGCGGTAGAGGATGGCGTAGTCGCCGTGGCTGGTCTTCTTCTGGAAGCGGTGGTGGAGGATCTCGCTCACCACCCGCTCCGCCTCATGCTCCTCGTTGCGGCACTCGATCACCCGCAGCTCCTCGCCAGGGCCGAGTTCACTCCACAGACGCTTGTCGAAGACGTGGGGGTTGTTGCTGATCAGCTGGTTGGCTGCCTTTAGAATGCGCCCGCTGGAGCGGTAGTTCTGCTCCAGCTTGATCAGCCGCAAGCCGGGAAAGTCCTGCTGTAGCCGCACCAAATTCTCCGGGCGGGCGCCGCGCCAAGCGTAGATCGACTGGTCGTCGTCGCCCACCACGGTAAAGCTGGCGCGCAGCCCGACCAGTTGCTTGACTAGCTCGTACTGCGCTAGGTTGGTGTCCTGGTATTCGTCCACCAGCAGGTGGCGGATGCGGTTTTGCCAAGCTTCGAGTGCCTCGGGGTGATCGCGGAACAGCTGCACCGGCAGCAGGATCAGGTCGTCGAAGTCGACCGCGTTGTAGGCCTTCAGATGGCGCTGGTACTCTGCGTAGATGATGGCGTTGCGGGTGTCCAGGTCGTCCTCCGCCTGGGCCAGCGCCTGTTCGGGCTCGATCAGGTCGTTCTTCCACTCGGAGATGCGCCACAGAGTGCTGGAGACGATGCTGTCATCACCGCTGCCGTGGCGCTTCATCAGCTCTTTCAGCAGGGTGGCGCCATCCTGGTCGTCGAAGATCGAGAAGCCCGCTTTATAGCCGAGCCGCTTCAGCTCGCGACGCAGGATGTTCAGCCCGAGGGTGTGAAAGGTGGAGATGCTCAGACCCCTGCCGCGCTTGCCGCTGAGCTGCTTGGCGACGCGTGCTTTCATCTCCCGCGCCGCCTTGTTGGTGAAGGTGACGGCGGTGATGTGGCGGGCATCGATGCCGCACTTCTCTACCAGATAGGCGATCTTGGTGGTGATGACTCGGGTCTTGCCGCTGCCGGCACCGGCCAGCACCAGTAGCGGGCCGTCGATGTAGCGCACCGCCTCGGCCTGTCGTGGGTTGAGATCAGCCATCGCTGAAGAGGTCGCGTTTGCGGTGGAACAGGGTGGAGATGTCCTCTTCGCCGTGGCCCTCGTCGAGCAGCGAACGATAGTCGGCCAGGGTCATCTCCACTATCGGCAGCTCAACTCCTAACTGCGCCGCCATCTGACGGATGATCTCCAGATCTTTGTTGTGCAGGGCCAGCTTGAAGCCGGGGGCGAAGCTGTTGTTCACCATGGTTTTGCCGCGATGGTCGAGGAACCAGTTGCCGGCGGCGCCGCCACCGACCACCTCGATCACCTTGTGCATATCGAGTCCCTGTTGCTGGCCGAAGGCGAGGGCCTCGGTAACCGCCTGATTGATGCCGGCGACCATGATCTGGTTGACTGCCTTGGTGGCCTGACCGCTGCCCACTGGCCCCATGTGAGTGACGCTGTTGGTGATGGCGGTGAGGGTCGGGCGCAGCCGCTCGACTGCCTCGGCGTCGCCGCCCACCATCATCGCCAGGGTGCCGTTTATTGCCCCCTCGGAGCCGCCGGAGACCGGTGCGTCGAGGAACATTGCGCCGCGGCCGGTAACCCGTCTGGCTGCCTCGCGGGCGGTTTCGCTGTTTACGGTGGAGGTGTCGAGCACCACCTTGCCCAGTGCTAGGCCGGGTAGTAGCTGATCGACCACCTGCAGCAGGTCGTTGTCGGCGGAGACGCTGGTGATGATCAGTTCGCAGCCGGCAGCGAGGCTGGCCGGGTCATCAAACAGTGTGCAGTTGTGTTCGTCGGCAAATGCTTCGGCGCGGCTGCGGGTGCGGTTCCAGGCGCCGGCCAGGGCGCCGCTGCGCTGCAGGTTGGCGGCCATGCCCTGGCCCATGGTGCCGAGGCCGATGACGCCGGTTTTGATCAGGTTGGAGTCAGTCACGATGCTTCTGCTCGGGTGTGCGGAGCGGGCAGATTACGCAGCCGCCTGTGCCAATGCAACCAAGCTGGTCGCGTTTCGGGCTTCGTGTGTGTGGGTAGGCTTGCTATGATGCGAGGCTCACCAAATCGGGCCTTTTAGGCAGATAGAGGATATGAGTATTCAGCAAAAAGATCGGCGTTCGCGCCCCCGTCCTGGCAAGGAGCCGCAGCTCACCCGTGAGTCCTGGCGGGTGTTCCAGATTATGGCGGAGTTTGTCGAGGGATTTGAGCAGCTGGCGCAGATTCGCCCCTCGATCAGTTTTTTCGGTTCGGCACGCACGCCCAGGGATCACCCCCACTATGGACTGGCGGAGGAGATCGCCCGGCTTTGCTCCGATAGTGGTTTCTCCGTGGTCAGCGGTGGTGGTCCCGGCATCATGGAGGCGGCCAACAAGGGGGCTTATGAGGGCAAGTCGCCGAGTATCGGGCTGAATATCCAGCTGCCCAAGGAGCAGTCGGGCAATCCTTATCAGGATATCTCATTGCAGTTCCGCCACTTTTTCTCGCGTAAGGTGATGTTTGTTAAATATGCATCCGCTTATGTGGTGCTACCGGGGGGGTTTGGCACCCTTGATGAGCTGGCGGAGATTCTCACCCTGGTGCAGACTGGTAAAACACGCGAGATCCCGATCATTCTGGTGGATGGTCAGTTTTGGAGCGGACTGTTGGACTGGTTTCGCCACAGCCTGTGCGAGGCGGGAACTATCGATCCGGAGGATCTGGATCTGCTGCAGGTCTGTAATGAGCCACAGGAGGTGGTGGATGCAATCTTCTCCCACTACGAACATCGTGGTTTTGAACCTTCTGCGGCGGAGCAGGAGATGTTGCTGGAGCTCTGATAAGGGGTTTCAAGGAGAGTGGAATGAGTAGAAAAAGCTATTTTCTGTTGTCGCTGAGCGGTCTGTTGTTGACGCCGGCATTTGCCGAAGAGCCGGCGGCTGTGCCTGAGCCGCCGCAGATCCCCTCGGCGGTGATTGATGGCGAGGCGCTGGAGCCAGAGATCACTATCCTCAAGCGCGAGGATAGAACGATCCACGAGTATCGAATCAACGGCCAACTCTACATGGTGAAGGTGGTGCCCCAGGCGGGCGCACCCTACTACATGGTCGACCGAGATGGTGATGGTGAGTTCGACTCCCGTCACCGTGAGCCGGGGGATGTCGCTGTGCCCCAGTGGGTGATTTTTCGCTGGTAGGTATGGTGTTGCGGTGATCTGTGGGGTGGTAGGCGATGTTTGAGCGGCTGGCGCGGTTGGCCGATGCCTTTGATGCGCTCAATGAATGGCTTGGCCAGGCAGTCTCCTGGCTAAGCTTGCTGATGGTGTTGGTGACCTTTCTGGTGGTGGTGCTGCGCTATGCCTTCGATCTAGGCTGGATCGCGATGCAGGAGTCGATCACCTATATGCATGCGGCGCTGTTTCTGGTCGGTGCTGCCTATACCCTGAAGCACAAAGGGCATGTGCGGGTGGATGTCTTCTTCGGTCGATTCTCAGCGCGTGCCAAGGCCTGGGTCGATCTGCTCGGCAGCCTGCTGTTGCTGCTGCCGGTCTGTCTCTTTATCTTCTCTGTCAGCTGGGACTATGTGGCGCAATCCTGGTCGCTGTATGAGGGCTCCCGGGAGGCGGGTGGTTTGGATGGGGTCTATCTGCTGAAGAGCCTGATCCTGGTAATGGCCGCACTGCTGGTGCTACAGGGGGTGTCGATCATGATCCGCTGCGGCCAGGTGCTGAGGAAGCTGCGGGCATGATGCCGGAGCTGTTGCCGCTGCTGTTGTTTCTTGCCGTCTGCTTGGTGCTGTTGCTGGGCTATCCGGTGGCCTTCTCGCTGGGCGGAACGGCGCTGGCGTTTGCTTGGATCGGTGGCCTTACTGGCCATTTTGATGGCGCCTTCCTGGAGGCCCTGCCGAATCGCCTCTACGGCATCATGACCAACGAGACGCTGATCGCGGTGCCGCTGTTTGTCTTCATGGGGGTGATGCTGGAACGCTCCCGGGTGGCAGAGAATCTGCTTGATACCATGGCGGCCCTGTTCGGCCCGCGGCGTGGCGGTCTGGGCATCTCGGTAACGCTGGTGGGGATGCTGCTCGCCGCCAGTACCGGCATCGTTGGCGCCACGGTGGTCACCATGGGGTTGTTGTCACTGCCCACCATGCTGCGGCGCAACTATGACCCGGCCCTCTCCAGCGGCGTGATCTGCGCCGCCGGCACTCTCGGCCAGATTATTCCCCCCTCGATCGTGCTGGTGCTGCTTGGCGATGTGCTCTCTGCCGCCTATCAGCAGGCGCAGCTCGACATGGGCATCTTCTCGCCAGATACCGTCTCGGTGGGGGATCTGTTTGTCGGCGCGCTGATCCCGGGGCTGCTGCTGGTGGTGCTTTATCTGCTCTATATCGGTGGTGTTGCCGTGTTCAGACCCGCTGCGGTGCCGGCTCTTCCAGAAGAGGAGCGGGAGCAGGAACTGGGGCGGCTCTGGCGGCGGGTGGTGAAGGTGCTGTTGCCACCGTTACTGCTGATCTTTGCGGTGCTGGGTTCGATCCTGGGGGGCTTGGCCACGCCCACTGAGGCCGCCTCAGTGGGGGCGGTCGGGGCGATGCTACTGGCGCTGAGTCAGGGGCAGCTGAATCGTGAGACCTTGCGTGCGGTGATGCTCGGCACTACCCGAGTGACCAGCATGGTATTCCTGATCTTCATCGGCGCCTCGCTCTTCTCACTGGTTTTCCGAGGCTTTGGGGGCGATGAGGTGGTGACCGATTTCCTCACCGATCTGCCGGGCGGCGTGGTGGGGGCGGTGGCGTTGGTGATGCTGGTGATGTTCCTGCTCGGTTTCATCCTCGACTTTATCGAGATCACCTTCGTGGTGGTGCCGATCGTCGGGCCGATCCTGCTGGCGATGGGGCTCGATCCGGTCTGGCTCGGGGTGATGATCGCGATCAACCTGCAGACCTCTTTTCTCACCCCGCCGTTCGGTTTTGCGCTCTTCTATCTGCGCGGGGTGGCGCCGCCGGAAGTAAGTACCGGCGCGATCTATCGAGGCGTGGTGCCGTTTATCCTGATTCAGTTGTTGGTGCTCGGCCTGCTCGCTTTGTGGCCGGAGATGGCGACCTGGCTGCCGGGGGTGTTCTACGGCTAGCCAGGTGTTCTGGGTGGGGTTCAGGCGAGGGCAATGCGGCCCGCGACCGGAGCGAAGGATTGCCCCATCTCGAGGGTTGCGGCGCGAACCAGCTGGGGTTGGGCGGCGCTGAACCGGATCCCCATGCCGGTGGTGTTGGCGTGCATCACTTGGGCGGCGATGCTCCACTGCTGGCCGTGGAAGCTGAAGCTGACTTCGATCTGCTCACCGATGGAGAGCTGTCTGGAGTCGAGCTCCAGCATCATTCCTTCAGTCGAGATGTTTCTGGCAACTCCATCTTTTTGAGAGCCCTCTCTGCTGGTGATCGTTGCGACGAAAGTGGTGGGGTGGCGCTGATTGGTCCTGTTGGATCGCTGCATTCCTTGTGTGCTCCTAGCTGGTCACTCGCCTGTGGATGTTACATGAAAATTACCTGGCAGATCATACGGCTAATTCCTGAGCGAAATATAGACGAAGTTTGTCGAGCCGTTGGCATTTTTTCGAATCTGATCCAATAGCGACTATTTGCTCAGTTCCTTGAGCATTTTTTGCAACGCTTGACCACGATGGCTGAGGCTGTTTTTGACCTCGGAGGAGAGTTCCGCCGCGCTGCAATTGTGCGTCGGCACAAAGAACACTGGATCGTAGCCAAAGCCGTTTTCGCCGCGGGGTTCGCTGAGAATGTACCCCTCCCATGTCCCTTGGCAGATGGTGGGGGTGGGATCGTTGGCGTGGCGCATGTAGACCATCAGGCATCGGAAGCGGGCGCTGCGCTGGGCCTCGGGCACCCCCTGCAGATCTTGCAGTAGCTTCTGCAGATTCTCCTGATCGCTGGCGCCGACCCCGGCAAAACGAGCCGAGTAGATGCCGGGGGCTCCGTTGAGGGCATCCACCTCGATGCCACTGTCGTCGGCGATGGCGGGCAGCCCGCTCAGCTGCGCCGCGTGGCGTGCCTTGAGAATCGCGTTCTCGACAAAGCTCAAGCCGGTCTCCTCCGCCTCCGGGATGTCGAAAGCCTTCTGCGGCACCACCTGCAGATGTTGGCTGGTGAGTAGCTGGTTGATCTCACGGACTTTGCCGGCATTGTTGCTGGCGAGCACGATACGTGAATCGCTCGGTCTGTCGTTCATGGATTGTTCTCGAGATGGGGTGTTAGTCCTGGGAGAGGGCCTGTTGCTGTAACTGGATGAGTTGTTGGATGCCCTGGCTGGCCAGATCCAGCATGGCGTCGAGCTCCTGCCGTGAATAGGCGGCAGCTTCGGCAGTGCCCTGGACCTCAATGAAGCCATCCTGATCGTTCATCACCACGTTCATGTCGGTCTCGGCGCTGGAGTCTTCAGCGTAGTCGAGGTCGAGGATTGGTGTGCCCTGATGGACGCCGACTGAGACTGAGGCCACTTGGCCGAGCATCGGGTCGGTTTTGAGCAGATCCTGCTGCAAGATATGTTGCACTGCGTCGTGCAGGGCGATCCAGGCGCCGGTGATGGAGGCGGTGCGGGTGCCGCCATCAGCCTGGATCACATCGCAGTCGAGGGCGATGCTGCGCTCACCTAGCGCCTGCAGGTCGATGGCTGCGCGCAGTGAGCGTCCGATCAGGCGCTGGATCTCCATGGTGCGCCCCCCTTGCTTGCCGCGGGATGCCTCGCGCCCCATGCGGCTGTCGGTGGAGCGCGGCAGCATGCCGTATTCGGCAGTGACCCAGCCGCCCCCCTGGCCGCGCATCCAGCCGGGCACGCGCTCTTCCACGGAGGCGGTACAGATGACCTTGGTATCGCCAAACTCCACCAACACCGAGCCTTCGGCGTGTTTGGTGTAGTGGCGGGTGAAACGGATCGGGCGGAGTTGGTCGGGTTGACGGCCGGAGGGTCTCAAATGGGGTTCCTCATAGTTTGGATTTGTGCGTCGCCTCGATGACGGCGCCACGCAGGCTGTTGATCGCCTCCTCCAGCGCCTTGTCGCTCGGCAGTTCGGGGGTGTCGGGCATGGGTGTGTTGTCACCAAGTGCCATGCTGAAGTCAGCGGGTTTGAGGTTTACCGGTGCGGTCCCCCAGCGCAGGCCGATAGCCGTAACGTTGTCGCTCTCCGGTTGGCTGTTGGCGGCGGCCCGGTTGCTGAGCATCTCAATCAGCTGGTTCAACGGCTGGCTGATATCGCTGAGCTGCTGCGCCATGACACGTTCCTGCAAGGCACCCCAGAAGCCGTCACTGCAGAGCATTAGCACATCATCCCGTTGCAACTTAAAGGGGCCGCTGAATTCGGCGACCGGGCGGTTGGAGATGCCGCCGAGACAGCGGGTGACATAGTTACGATAGCGGTGCGTCGCGGCTTGGGCGGCGGAGATTACACCCTGTTGACGTAACTGCTCGACGTAGGAGTGGTCGGCAGTGCGGTGGGCGATTACGCCCTCGCGCAGCAGGTAGATGCGGCTGTCGCCGGCGTGGGCCCAGTAGGCATTGCCATCCTGGATCAGGCAGAGGGTGGCGGTGGTGCGGGGTTCGATGGGCGGCTGCTGATCTCGGCCGAACTCGAGGATTGAGCGGTGCGCCATGTCCATCAGGCCGCTGAGGAAGACTCGAGGAGAAGAGATTGGTTTGCGGCTGGTCAAAAACGATTTGCGGCAGGTGTTCATCAGGACCTGCGCTGCCATTTCTCCTCGCGGATGTCCGCCCATGCCGTCGGCCAGCGCCAGCAGTACTGAGTCGGGGGATTCCATGATCAGGCAGCGGTCCTGGTTCAGCGATCGGTTGCCGATCAGAGTGCACTGGCCGGAATGATATTTCATGAAGAGACCCTCTTGCCCGCAGGCGCATGTGGCTGAGAGCTCCCCACCATCAGGCTCCTGTCGTTGTCATTGCCGCTTTGCTTGTGGTTGAGGGCAGAAAGCAGCTGACCGGCGTTTTGCGGGCGGTTTTCGTGATTGATCTCCATCGCCCAGTCGATGGCCTCCAGCATGTGGGCCGGATAGCGCTTGCGAAAGGCTCGGCTGGCGGGCTTGAGTTTATCTTTGGCGTGGCGCTCGATGGCAGAAGGTGGGGCCTTGCCGTCGAGGCAGGCGCGCATGCTGGCGCCGATCGCATAGACGTCGCTCCAGGGACCGACCTCGCCCGACTGGTAGTACTGCTCCACTGGGGAGAAACCGGTGGTGACGATGCGGCCGTTGCGCCCCCCTTCGCCCTGGATCTGATGCACTGCACCGAAGTCGAGCAGCAGCGGGCTGCCACCGGTGCGCAGATGGATGTTGCTTGGCTTGATGTCGAGATGCAGTAGGTTGCGGGAGTGGATCAGGTTGAGCGCGTCGAGAATCGGCGGGAATACCGTCATCATAAAGCGGGTGCTAAGGCCGCCGCTGCGTTTTTTGATGTAGCTGGCAAGGTTCTTGCCGCGCTCATGATCCATCACCAGATAGCCGGTATTGTTGGCAAGGAAAAAACCACGCACCTGCACGATATTGGGGTGGCGTAGCGATGCCAACACCTTGACCTCCTGATGAAACAGCCGGCGGCTGCGGTGGAAGTTCTCGGTGTGCTTTTTCGGGTTGATCACATCAACCCGCTTGCCCTCGCCACGGCAGGCCAGCTTCTTTGGTAGAAACTCCTTGATGATCACTTCGTCCTGGGTGTCCTCATCCTCGGCTAGATAGATCAGGCTGAAGCCGCCACTTGCGACCACTTTCATGATCACAAAGCTGTCTATGACAGTACCGGGTTCAAGGCTGTCGCGTGTCTGCTCCATCACTGCTGATTCTCAATCGAGGGAAGCTCGATTATACGGCCACGGCGGCAAAAATGGAGGCTGCAACTGTGCGCTTATCACATTATGATACAAAGAAAGATCGCAGGGAATTAAATTCCTCGTGAGATGGTATGCGAATCCGGACGGTTTTGCTCTACCGGCACTGGCAGTGTTCGCCCTGGTTTTGTGTTGCCAAGGGGTAGAGGTGGCGCTTAACTCGATGACCCAACCTGGTATGAGGAGTGAATCTGATGGTCAGCAGCATGACTGCTTTTGCCCGGCAAGAGTATCGCGGTGAGCTGGGGGTGATGAGTTGGGAGATCCGCTCGGTCAACCACCGCTATCTTGAGATGCATCTGCGCCTGCCGGAAGAGCTGCGCGTCCTTGAGAGCGGAGTGCGCGAGCGGATCGCCGCCAAACTGGGGCGTGGCAAGCTCGACTGCAGCCTGAAGTTTGTACCGGGCAAGACTGCTGCGGCGGATCTGCAGGTCAACTCCCGGCTGCTCTCCCAGCTGCTGGCGGCTGGTGATGAGATCGCCTCGGTGATGGGGGGTGCCGCGACGATCCAAGTGATGGATCTGTTGCGTTGGCCCGGGGTGCTGGAGGAACAGGAGCGTGACTTTGCACCGATCGCTCAGCAGGCGATGGAGTTGTTGGAGCAGACCCTTGATTCACTGCAGCAGGCCCGCCAGCGTGAAGGTGCGCGTCTGGCGGAGACCGTGATGCAGCGTCGCCATGCGATGCAGGATCAGGTGGCTCAGGTGCGCGAACTGATGCCGAAGGTGCTGCAGAGCGTGCGACAGAAGATTCGTCAGCGTCTCGAAGAGGTGATGGCGGAACTGGACGAGGCCCGCCTGGAGCAGGAGATGGCGCTGCTCGCCCAGCGCCTCGATGTGGATGAGGAGATGGACCGACTCGATACCCATCTGCAGGAGCTGGAATGGATCATCAGTGAGGTGTCTGAGCCGGTGGGGCGGCGTCTCGATTTCCTGATGCAGGAGCTGAACCGCGAGGCCAATACCCTCACCTCCAAATCCAATGATGTTGAGGTGACCCGCATCGCGGTGGAGATGAAGGTCCTGATCGAACAGATGCGTGAGCAGACCCAGAATATCGAGTAAGTATTGGTCTCAGTCGAAAGCAGGCACAGGAGGAGTCGCCATGATCTTCAGGCTTAGGGCCATTTTCAGCGCGCTGCTGGTGAGTGTGGTGCTGCTAGCCTGCGCCACCTCACCAACCGGACGCAATCAGCTGCTGATCATCTCCGAGGAGCAGGCGATTGCATCTTCCCGACTGGCCTACCAGGAGATGCTCGAGCCCTATGCGAAGGAGGGCAAGCTCGACAACGATCCGCAGCTGAAGGCGCGGGTGGAGTGGATCACTGAACGCCTGATCGCCCAAGCGATCCGCATGCGCCCGGAGACCAGCTCCTGGGAGTGGAGCATCAAGATCATTGACGATCCAGAAACGGTCAATGCCTGGGCCATGGCCGGAGGCAAGATGGCGCTCTATACGGGGCTGGTGGAGCAGGTCAAGCCGACCGATGACGAATTGGCTCAGGTGCTGGGTCACGAAATCAGCCACGCACTGGCAAAACACTCGGCAGAGAAGATGTCGATGGCGATGATGACTCGCCTCGGCGTGATCGCGGTTGGCGCCGCTTCCGACCGACCGGCGTTGACCATGGCCGGGGCGGCACTGGCGGCCAAGCTGGCGCTGGAGCTGCCTAACAGCCGCACCGCCGAGAGCGAGGCGGATCGCATCGGCATCGAGCTGGCGGCAAAGGCGGGCTATGATCCCCGTGCCGCCGTCTCCCTCTGGCAAAAGATGGCGAAGGTGGGCGGCGACAACCCACCGGAGTTTCTCAGTACCCACCCCGCACCGCAGAGCCGGCAGCAGACCCTGAGCGATCTGGCGCAGGAGATGATGCCCTACTATCGGGACAAGTCGCCGCGCCCGGTCTATCCCTTGAAGCACTGACCCCACAGCTCATCACGGAATCCACTATGTCGACAGGTGCCCTCTATATCCTCTCCGCCCCCTCTGGTGCGGGCAAAACCAGTCTGTTGAAGGCGTTGCGCGAGCGTGATCCCGCACTTGCCGTATCGGTCTCCCATACCACTCGGTCGATGCGCCCGGGCGAAACTGACGGGGTCGATTACCATTTTGTCGACCATCAGAGTTTCCTGCATATGGTGGAGACTGGCGCCTTCATCGAGCATGCGGAGGTTTTCGGCAATTTCTACGGTACTGCCGAGGCGTCGGTGCGCAGGCAGCTCGAGCAGGGCCAGGATCTGGTGCTGGAGATCGACTGGCAGGGTGCGCGTCAGGTGCGGCAGCGCTTTCCCGAGGCGCTATCGATCTTCATTCTGCCGCCTGACCCGCAGGCGCTACGGGAGCGACTCGATGGTCGGGGCCAGGACAGTGCAGAGGTGATCGAGAGTCGCATGCGTGAGGCGGTGAGCGAGATGAGCCACTACGATGAGTTCGACTACCTGGTGATCAATGACGACTTCGATGCCGCGCTCGATGAACTGGCCAGCATTGTCGATGCCCAGCGGTTGCGCATGTCGTCCCAGCAGACGCGGGAAGCGGAGCGCATTCAGGCGCTGCTGTCGGCCTGAGCTGGTGCTGCGCATGGGATAATCCGCGTGAACCAGATGGCTTCTCTGGCTCGATTTTTTCTTATTATCCAGGCAATTGAATGGATGCAGGGCGGCCCGTGGTCGCCACCGGTAATAGATTGAAATCAAGGATGATGTCGAACGCAGCCCGACCTATACATGTCATGTTTAATGTTGGGTTAATAACCTGAATGAAAGGTTGATAAGGAACTGGATGGTGTCTGGCCATGAGTTATAAGGTTCGCATCGAACCCAGCGGCCACGAATTTACAGCGGAGTCCTGCGAATCACTGTTGCATGCTGGCTTGCGCGCCGGCCTGAATCTGGAGTGCCGCTGTGCCAATGGCAGCTGTGGCCACTGCATGGTGCGTATCCTCCAGGGCGATTTCGAGTTGATCAGACAGCCCGACTTCCGTCTGACACCCCGTCAGCGAGCAGAGCGGCAGGTTTTACCCTGCTGTGTACTGGTGCGCTCTGACATGGTTATCGAAGCCCGTGAATCCCGCGACGTTGCCGGGATGCCACAGCAGCGCCTGACTGCCCGAGTGGCGAGGGTGGACTCGTTGAACGAGCGGGTGCGTGAACTGCATCTGCGAACCCCGCGTTCCCAGACCCTGCAGTTCCTCGCCGGTCAGCGGGTGACGCTGCATCTGGAGGGTGTGGGGCGACAGGAGTTGCATCTCGCCTCCTGTCCCTGTGATGGCATGAATCTCAAGTTCCATATTCCTGAAAATCCACATCAGGCATTTTCCCGCGCGCTGTTTGCCGGCTTGGGTAAGGGGAAGAGGGTCGAAGTGGAGGGGCCGGAGGGTGAGTTTCTGCTCGATGAGGCAAGTCGCCGGCCGCTGATCTTCATCGCCTGGGAAACCGGTTTTGCGGCAGTAGAGAGTCTCATCGAACACGCCATCGCACTGCAGATGTCGCAACCGATGCGGCTCTATTGGCTCGCCTCGGTGGAGAGCGGCCGCTACCTCACAAACTACTGTCGTTCATGGCAGGATGCGCTGGATGAGTTCCACTATCAGGAGCTGGATGTTGCGCCTGACGCCTTGGCCCGGCAGCTTGAGACAATCATCGCGCAACAGTCTGAAGCTGCGGCGTGTGACTACTATCTGATCCTGCCTGAAGAGCAGTCTGCCTCAGTGATCAAGGTGTTGCAGGAGGCCGGCCTGGAGGGCTGCTCGCGGCTGGAGTGGTTGGCAGAGGATTGATGAGCCAATCGCCAGCGAGATCCTGTTGTATCGGCTGGTGTTTGTGGATTGGCTGCGCTGCACGTTAAAATGAGAGCCTTTTTTCGATGGTAAGGGCACATGGGCGGCAAACTGCATATCAAAACCTTCGGCTGTCAGATGAATGAATACGACTCCACGCGCATGGCGGACGGGCTGCGCGAGGCGGAAGGGCTGGAGCTGACTGAGGTTGCGGAACAGGCCGATGTGCTGCTGCTCAACACCTGCTCGATCCGCGAGAAGGCACAGGAGAAGGTCTTTTCCCAGCTCGGTCGCTGGCGCCCTTGGAAGGAAAAAAACCCCAATCTGATCATCGGCGTCGGCGGCTGTGTGGCGAGCCAGGAGGGCGATGCAATTCGCCAACGCGCACCCTACGTGGATCTGGTGTTCGGCCCGCAGACCCTGCACCGCTTGCCGGAGATGATCCGCGAGGTGCGTGCCCAGCACCATCCGGTGGTGGATGTCTCCTTTCCCGAGATCGAGAAGTTTGACCGTCTGCCCGAGCCCCGGGCCGAGGGTCCCACCGCCTTCGTCTCAATCATGGAGGGCTGCTCCAAATACTGCACCTACTGTGTGGTGCCCTTCACCCGCGGCGAGGAGATCAGCCGCCCCTTTGACGATGTGATTGCCGAGGTGGCGGGCTTGGCCGCCCAGGGAGTGCGAGAGGTCAACCTGCTGGGGCAGAACGTCAACGCCTATCGCGGTGAGATGCACGACGACGAGGCCGCCGACCTGGCGCTGCTGATCGAATACGTGGCGGCTATCGACGGTATCGAGCGCATCCGCTTCACCACCTCTCATCCGCTGGAGTTCTCCGACAGCCTGATCGAGGCCTATGGTCGGGTACCGGAGCTGGTCAGCTTTGTCCATCTGCCGGTGCAGTCGGGCTCCGACCGGGTGCTGGCGATGATGAAGCGCGGCCACATGGCGATCGAATACAAGGCGAAGATCCGCAAGCTGCGCGAGGTGCGTCCCGATATCACCATCTCCTCCGACTTCATCGTCGGCTTTCCCGGCGAGACCGAGCGGGACTTCAATGACACCCTGAAGCTGATCGAGGAGATCGGCTTCGACCACTCCTACAGCTTCATCTACAGCCGCCGACCCGGCACCCCCGCGGCCGACCTGCCCGATGATGTGCCGCTCGAGGTCAAGCAGCAGCGTCTGGAACGGCTGCAGCAGCTGATCAACAGCCAGGCCCAGCGCATCAGCCGCCAGATGGTTGGCAGCGTGCAGCGCATTCTGGTGGAGCGGCTCTCAAAGAAGAGCCCTAACCAGCTGGCCGGTCGCACCGAGAACAACCGGGTGGTCAACTTCGACGGTCCGGCTGAGCTGATCGGCGAGTTCGTGGAGGTCCGTATCACCGAGGCGCTGCCCAACTCGCTGCGGGGCGAACGCCTGCAGAGCCTCTCCGGTCAGGCCGCCAGCGGCTGAATCTGACCATTCAAATCATTCCATCAGGAAATACCTTGTCAGAACACCCTGAATCCCTCGATCTGCTGCTGGAGCCCGAGGACAATGAGCGGCTGGCGAATCTCTGCGGCCTGCTTGATGAACACTTGCGGCTGATCGAACGCCGTCTGGGTATTGAGATCAACAACCGCGGCGCCAGTTTTCGCTTGATCGGCGAACCGGCGGCGATCCATGCCGGTGAGCAGGTGCTGCGCGACCTCTATCACACCTCGGCGGAGGAGTTGCTCGATCCGCATCGGTTGCATCTGTTTCTGCAGGACTCGGCCATCGACGTCCTGCTGGAACAGGTGCCGCGCAGCGAACTGCCGAAGTCGGTGATCAAGACCCGCCGCGGCATGGTGCGTGCTCGCGGGCCGAATCAGCAGGAGTACTTGCACAAGGTTCTGAGTTACGACATTAGCTTCGGCATTGGTCCGGCGGGCACCGGCAAGACCTATCTGGCGGTGGCCTGTGCGGTGGAGGCGCTGCAGAAGGATCAGGTGCGGCGCATCCTGCTGGTGCGTCCGGCGGTGGAGGCGGGCGAGCGGCTGGGCTTTCTGCCCGGTGACCTGGCGCAGAAGATCGACCCCTACCTGCGGCCGCTCTACGATGCGCTCTACGAGATGCTCGGTTTCGAGAAGGTCAACAAGCTGGTAGAACGCAACGTGATCGAGGTGGCGCCGCTCGCCTACATGCGTGGCCGCACCCTCAACGACGCCTTTATCATCCTCGACGAGGCGCAGAACACCACTCCAGAGCAGATGAAGATGTTCCTCACCCGCATCGGTTTTGGTTCCAGAGCGGTGATCACTGGTGATGTGACCCAGGTCGATCTGCCGCGCGGGCAGAAGTCGGGCCTGCGCCAGGCTATCGAGGTGCTGGGACAGGTGGAGGGGATCGGTTTTACCTTCTTCAACGCCAAGGATGTGGTGCGCCACACTCTGGTGCAGCGGGTGGTGTGCGCCTACGATGACTTTGATCAGCGTTGCGAGGAGAAGCGCGGCGGTGATTGATTCGGCGCAGGATGGATCGCGCCTGACACTGGAGCTGCAGCGGGTCAGCGAGACACCGTCGCTGCCGTCACAGGCCCAGCTGCATGCATGGGCGCTGGCGGCGCTGAGCGAACAGAGCGGGCCGGTCGAACTGGTGATCCGTATCGTCGATGAGGCGGAGAGTCAGGTGCTGAACCGCGACTATCGCGGCAAGGACCGCCCCACCAATGTGCTCTCCTTTCCCTTCGAGGCTCCCCCCGAACTGCCAGCCGAAGCGGCTGGCAATCTGTTGGGGGATCTGGTGATCTGCGCCCCGGTGGTGGCCCGCGAAGCGGCAGCGCAGGGTAAATCGCCGATTTCCCACTGGATTCACATGGTGGTGCATGGGGTCTTGCATCTGCAGGGCCTCGACCATCAGAATGATGCCGAGGCTGGGATAATGGAGGCTCTTGAGCGGAAGATCCTCGCAAGCCTTGGGGTTGCGGACCCCTACCAGATTGAAAAGGAAACATGAGCAGCAAAGATCGACCGATGTTCGGTTCGTTCCAGGCTTGGCTGAAGCGTATCAGCCAGCGTTTCAGGAGCGAACCGGAAGATAAGGCGCAGCTTGTCGAACTGCTACAGGAGTCGAACAAGCGCCGGCTGTTGGATCACGACACCCTCTCGATGATCGAGGGGGCAATGCAGGTCTCTGAGATGCGGGTTCGCGACATCATGGTGCCGCGGGCCGAGATGGTGGTGCTGCGCCGCGATGACACCCTGGAGGAGATCCTGCCGGTGGCGGTGGAGTCGGCCCATTCCCGTTTTCCGGTGATCGGCGACGATAAGGGCGAGGTGGTAGGTATCCTGCTCGCCAAGGATCTGCTTGCCTGGTGTCAGAGTGCGGACCAACGCCGTTTCCAGATCCGAGATCTGTTGCGCTCGGCGGTATTCGTGCCGGAGAGCAAGCGTCTCAATGTACTGCTGCAAGAGTTCCGTGCTAGTCGCAACCACATGGCGATTGTCATCGACGAGTACGGCGCCGCCGCGGGGCTGGTGACCATCGAGGATGTGCTGGAACAGATCGTCGGCGAGATCGAGGACGAGCATGACTACGACGAGGGAGGCAATATTTTTCGTCGCAGCAACCAAGAGTACATGGTCAAGGCTCGCACCGAGATCGGCGAGTTCAACGACTGCTTCGACTCCAATCTGCAAGATGACGAATTTGATACTGTCGGTGGGCTGGTGGTTAACGCCTTCGGCCATCTGCCAAAAAAAGATGAGTCGGTGGATATCGGCCGTTTCCGTTTCCGGGTGATGCGCGCCGACAGCCGCCGTCTGCACCTGCTCAGTCTGACCCTGTTGCAGAGTGCCTCCCCCCCCCAGGAAGAGTAGTCCCATGTTGCATGATGCGCGTACCGCGCTGCTGCGCAGGGGGAGGCTGCTGGCCTTGCTGGCGGGGGCGCTCACCACCCTGGGGTTTGCACCATTCAATCTATGGCCGCTGGCGATTGCCGGACCAGCCCTGCTGTTCTGGCTCTGGCTGCATGCCGGCCGCGATAGTGGCTTCCGACTGGGGCTGCTCTACGGTCTTGGGCTGATGGGCAGCGGCGTCACCTGGCTGCATGTCAGCCTGGCCCAGTTTGGCGATGTGGGCTGGTTTCTGCCGCTGTTGGTTACGGGATTGTTTGTTTTGGTGATGGCCCTCTACTACGGCCTGCTGGGCTGGTTGGTGAGCCGTATCCCGGTCGCCAAACGGCTGCGCCTTAGCCTGCTGTTCCCCGCCGCCTGGGTGTTGGTCGAGTGGCTGCGCGGCTGGTTCCTCAGTGGCTTCCCCTGGTTGCAGCTGGGCTATGCCCAGATCGATTCACCGTTGGCCGGGCTGGGGCCGCTGTTTGGCAGCCTTGGCGTCAGCTGGGCGGCGGCCTTCAGCGCCGGCCTGCTGGTGTTGATCCTGATCACAACGGCGCGGCGTACCCGACTCAAGGCGCTGGCGATGCTGGGGGGGCTCTGGGTGGCAGCCTGGGGCGCCGGCCAGATCGAGTGGAGCCACCCCGAGGGCGAGCCGATCCGGGTGGCGGTGGTGCAGGGCAACATCCCCCAGGCTGAGAAGTGGAAGCTGGAGCAACTGGCGCCGACCCTGATCCACTACGCCAAGGAGACCCGCCGCCACCTGGATGCGGATCTGATCCTCTGGCCGGAGACCGCGGTGCCGGCGTTTCAGTTCCAGGTGGAGGAGCCCTTTCTGCAGGGCATGCATCGGCTGCTGCAGGAGCAGGGCCACAATCTGGTGTTCGGTGTGGTGCAGATGGATCCGGAGAGCAAGGCCTACTACAACGCGATGGTGAGTCTGGGCAGTGAGCGAGCCCACTACCACAAGCGTCATCTGGTGCCGTTTACTGAGTATCTGCCGCTCAAGGGTTGGCTCGGCTCGCTGGTCGACTTCCTGACCATCCCGATGTCGGACTTTGCCCATGGCAGCTCGGCTCAGCCGCTGATGCAGGTGGGGGAGCACCAGGTCGGTATGTCGATCTGCTACGAGGACGCCTTCGGCAGTGAGATGATCGAGGCGCTGCCGCAGGCGGCCTATCTGATCAACGCCTCCAATGACGCTTGGTTCGGTGACTCGCTGGCGCCCCATCAGCACCTGCAGATCGCCCGTATGCGCGCCCTGGAAACTGGCCGCTATCTGCTGCGCGCGACCAATACCGGCATCTCTGCGGTGATCGGGCCGAAGGGGGAATTGGTCGGGGTCTCGCCACTGCTGCAGCGGCATGTGCTACGCAGCGAGATCCGCGCCATGCAGGGACTGACCCCCTATGCCAGGATTGGCAACTGGGGCATAGTTATCCTGATGCTGTTTGCCCTGATGGTCGCCTACCCCTGCAACTATTGGCGGGGCTCCTGAGTTTGTAGCTGCTCGGCTGTGGCCTGTTCGAGCTGCTGGCGCTCCTGCTCATATTTGATCACCTCGCGCAGCTGGAACAGCACCTCATCCTGGTCGCTCCAAGGGGCGGCGGCCGGGACGGTGACGGGTGGCGCCTCGCCGCATGCGGCCAGCAGCGCCAAAAGCAGGGGGGTGAGGCAGACCGGGGATGGGCTGAAACAGTTCATGCTGTGACTCCGCCTTAGCCAGGAGAGAGAGATGCTTAAACTATTGGATGATTCAGTTATCGCTGGGTTGATCGAAAGCTCCCGCAACGCGTCCCGTCGGCGCTCTCACCACTGTTTTCATGCCGACCACAGCGAAATGGTGCAGCGCATGGCGATGGCGGCTCAGCCCGGCACCTACTACCGGCCCCATCGCCATCTAGCCCCGTCGACCTGGGAGTTCCTGATTATACTGCAGGGGTGCTGTGGCCACCTCACCTTCGATGAGAGTGGCGCGGTGCTGAGCCGTACCGAGCTGAACGCTGCTGGGCCGGTGCGCGGTCTCGAAGTGGCGGCGGGAGTCTGGCATGCCTTGGTCGCGCTGGCCCCGGACACCCTGCTGTTCGAGTTCAAACAGGGGCCGTTCAAGCCGATCGCTGAGGCTGATTTTGCCAGCTGGGCGCCAGCCGAGGGGGAGGCGGCTGCGGCGCAGTTTGAGGCCTGGTTCCGGCAGGCTGGGGTGGGAGAGCGTCCGCCCAGGCGGGCTGACTAGTGGTAAGATCCCGCGTTTTGCAACCGTGAACCATCGATGAAGTCACTGCTGAACTATTTTGTCGATCTCTGCCTGCTGCGTGCCGCGCCGCAGGATCTGCCTGTCTCCTCGGTGTTGCTGGCGTTGACCGCGCTGCTGAATGTGCTGGTTGGGGTGCTGATGATTGTCGACTCCTCCCGTCAGCTGGGCATGGCAGTGCTGGAGAGCCTGTTCGAGGCGGGGTTGATGCTGCTCAGCCTGCAGCTGGCGCTGCGCCTCACCGGCCTGCAGCCACGATTTCTGCAGACGGCCAGCGCATTGATGGGCAGTGGTCTGTTGATGGGCCTGCTGGCGCTGCCACTACTGAGCTGGAATCAGGCGTCGGGCGGTTCAGAGGTGGGGCTGTTGTTGCTGGTGCTGGTGATCTGGAGCATGGTGGTGTTGGGTCATATCATCCGTCACGCCTTTAACCTCAGCCTCAACCTGGGGATCGCCTTCGGCTTTGTCTATACCTTGTCGGCCTGGTCGATCACCTCCACGCTCTTCCCAGTGGTGAACTGATGCATCTACACATCCTTGGTATCTGCGGTACCTTTATGGGCGGTATTGCGCTGCTGGCGCGGGCCCTGGGACATCGGGTCACCGGCTCCGACGCTAACGTCTATCCGCCCATGAGCACCCAGCTGGAGGCGGCCGGTATCACCCTGATGGAGGGCTATGCGCCGCAGCATCTGCAGCCCGAGCCGGATGTGGTGGTAGTGGGTAACGCTATGTCGCGGGGCAATCCGGCGGTGGAGTACATGTTGGAACGGGGGCTGCGCTACACCTCCGGTCCCCAGTGGTTGGCGGAGAATGTGTTACAAGGGCGCTGGGTGCTGGCGGTGGCGGGCACCCACGGCAAGACCAGCACCGCCAGCCTACTCGCCTGGCTGCTGGAGTATGCCAATCTGGAACCGGGCTATCTGATCGGCGGGGTGCCGGAGAATTTCGGCCGCTCGGCGCGGCTCGGTAAGGCGCCTTTTTTTGTGGTGGAGGCGGACGAGTACGACACCGCCTTCTTCGACAAGCGCTCCAAGTTCGTCCACTATCGGCCACGCACCCTGGTTCTTAACAATCTGGAGTTCGACCACGCCGACATCTTCGATGACCTGGCAATGATCCAGCGCCAGTTCCACCATCTGCTACGTACCGTGCCGGGCAATGGCCTGGTCATCGCGCCGGCCCACGACGCCAATCTGGCCGCCGTGCTCGAGCAGGGCTGCTGGACCCCGCTCGAGTCGTTCGATGCGGAGCGGGAGGCGACCTGGCAAGCGGCATCCGCCAGCGCCGACGGCAGCCGCTTCGAGCTGATCTGTGAGGGCAAGCCGGCCGGGCGGGTCGAGTGGGGGCTGCTCGGGCGTCACAACATCAACAATGCCCTGGCGGCGATCGCCGCGGCGCGGCATGCCGGGGTGCCGGTGGCGGTCTCGATTGAGGCGCTACGGGAGTTTCGTAACGTCAAACGGCGCCTGGAGCTGATCGGTGAGGTGGGCGGGGTGCGCGTCTACGATGATTTCGCCCACCACCCCACTGCCATCCGCACCACCCTGGAGGGGCTGCGCGGACGGGTCGGCTCGCAACGCATCATCGCGGTGCTGGAGCCGCGCTCCAACACCATGCGCCGCGGTGTGCATGCGGGTGAGCTGGCCGGGGCGCTGCAGGTGGCTGATCGGGTACTCTTCTTTCGTCCTGCTGAACTGGCCTGGGATGCGGCGACGGCGCTCCAGCCACTGGGGGATCGTGTCGCTCTGTTTGACAGTAGCGAAGCGATCATTGAAGCGTTGGCCGAGACCGCCCAGCCCGGCGATCATCTGCTGATCATGAGCAACGGTGGCTTCGAGGGGCTGCACCGACGGCTGCTGGAGCGCCTCGGGCGGGGCTAAAATACTCCAACAAGCCGCAGCAGGTTCCGGTAGGTCCGACTTTAGTCGGACTGTTCGGTTGACAGGGATTGTTCCCAACAATCTTTTTGCATTTCCTCTATCCATGGAGGTCAAGCCAAACCTACGGGCTGTTATTGATCCGCCACTTGTAACCAAGTGAAATCACGGATGATGTCGGGCACGGCCTGACCTATACATGTGCCAGATTAAATTGCCGGGTTAATAGCATCAGACGAGACAAAAGAGTTGCCGGACCATACCATGCATGATTCTAAGCCCATCGCCCTCGGTATCACCGGCGCCTCGGGCAGCGCCTACGCTCTACGCTTGCTGGAGTGCCTGATCGCGGCGGGGCGACCAGTCTATCTGATGATCTCTCAGGCCGGGCAGATCGTGTTGAATATGGAGTCCGGGCTGCAGCTGCCTTCGCTGCCGGTAGAGGTGGCGCGCATTCTGTCGGAACGTTTTCAGGCTGCGCCCGGGCAACTGCAGGTGTTTGGCCGTCAGCAGTGGATGGCGCCGGTGGCGAGTGGTTCCAATCCGCCTGAGGCGATGGTGATCTGTCCCTGTACCACCGGTGCGCTCTCCGCGGTGGCCTGCGGCGCTAGTAACGACCTGATGGAGCGAGCCGCGGATGTGATGCTGAAGGAGCGGCGCAAGCTGATCCTGGTGGTGCGTGAGACCCCGCTCTCCGATATCCACCTGGAGAACATGCTTAAGCTGTCGCGCATGGGGGCGTTGATCATGCCGGCCAGTCCCGGTTTCTATCAGGATCCAGAATCGCTGGAGGATATCGTCGACTTCATGGTGGCGCGGATCCTCGACCAGCTCGGAGTGGAGCAGCGTCTATTGCCGCGTTGGGGGGAGCCGCTTTGACAGCCGGTTATGGGCTCACTGTGGTGCGGTTGCGCCCCTCCCGCTTGGAACGGTAGAGCGCCTGGTCGACCCGTTTGATCAAGGCGCGCGCATCGTCATCAGGGTGCAGCATGCTGGCGCCGAAGCTGGCGGTGATCCGGCCCACTTGCGGGAATTGGTGCTGCGCGATCGCCTTGCGCAGGTCTTCGGCAACCGTCTCCACCACCGCGAGATCGGCCAGCGGGGTGATGATCATGAACTCCTCGCCGCCCCAGCGGGCCAGCATGTCGCTCTTGCGGATGCGCTTCTGCACCACCGCGACAGCCTCCTGCAGCACCCGGTCGCCGATGTCGTGGCCGTGGTTGTCATTGATGCGTTTGAAGTGGTCGATGTCGAACATGATCAGCCCCAGCGCGCTCTGCTGCTGCTTGGCCCATTCGATCTGCTCCACCAGTTCGTCGTCGAACTTCATCCGGTTGAAGACCTGGGTCAGGCGGTCGGTGGCGGCGAGCTGGGTGAGCTGCTGCTCCATCTCCACATGGTGGGTGATGTCGCGATGGGACTCGATGATCTGTACCACCCGTTCTCCTGTGTCGTCGAAGATCGGTGTGGCCGAGACCTCGGCGTAGATGACCTTGCCGTGACTGTCGAAATGTTTGTGGATGACCCGTGCCGGAGCTTTGGTCTTACGGATCAGCTCGATCGGGCAGGGGTCATGCTCGCCACTGCAGGGGACCTCGCGCTTGTGGGAGAGACGGTGGCAGGTCATCTCCGCATCGATGCTGGCGCCGCCGCAATAGGTCTGGCGCGCGGCGCTGTTGGCTATCTCCAGCCGATAGGTGTCGATGTTGATCACCAGGGTGGGGTCGGCGATGGTGTCCACTACGTTCTGAATGTAGTGGTGGGAGCGCTGCAGCTTTTCCTCCGCCTGCTTGAGGGGAGAGATGTCGGAGATATAGGCGTAAAAGTGGGTGATGTGACCTGCGCTGTCGCGGATCACGGAGGTGGTGTCCTGGATCCACAGGCGCCGGCCATCGGCGCTGACCAGCTGATAGGGTTTGCGCTCGAACCAGGAGCGACTGTCTGTTTGAGCTGTTTCGTTCTCTTGGATGAGTTGTTGCAGGTAGCTGGGGGCGACGATGCTGGAGAGGGAGAGTTCTCCACTCTGGAACTCTTCTGCGGTGTAGCCTAACAGAGGTTCCACGTTGCTCGAGATGTAGTCGATGGGCCAGCCGAATTCGTTGCGCCAGTGGATGACGACGGTGGGGCCGCCGATAAACAGGTCGCGCTCGTCGGCGATCTCCTGGTTGAGGTGCTGGATCTGCAGCTCCGAGAGTCTGCGTTTTTCTCGGTTGAAGGTGAGGAATATCAGGACCGCGCCCAGTATCAGAAAAAACAGTCCAAGCAGGGGATATTGACGCGCCATTTCCTGGTCGATCTGGGTCTCGAGCAACGCTTCAGGGATCTGCAGTATCAGTACAAACTCGCAGTTTTGGTAGCTGCTGGAGAGGCTTGACTGGCTGTTGGGGAGACGCATGCGGAGATGGACAAAGCGGCCCTCTGCGGTGCGGCTGCTGGCGATGCCGCGCTGTGTGATCTGCGACCAGATGAGAGGATGATCCTGTGCAAAACCGACTTGGGGTAAGTCGGGGAACATGAAGTTCCACTCCTGCAATTTGTTCGGGCTGAGCAGATACCGACCTTCACTGTTGAGCAGATAGGTTCTGCCCGGGTAGTCGCGGGTCAGGGCCAGAAAATCGTTGAGCAGATGGCGTCCCAGATAGTTGAGGATGACGATACCCCGTTTATTGCTCTGGGCGTCGCTCACCGGACTGGCCAGCCGCAGCATCGGCTTTAGCGGCAACTCCACCTCCCCGTGTTCCACATTGAGATCGAAAGGTGAGGTGTAGATGGCGCCGCTCGGCAGGCCGATTGTCTCGGTGAAGTAGTAGCGATGGGCCTTGGACTGCAGCTGGTCGGCGGGCACAATCGTTGGCTGCCCCTGATTGGCGTTGACCCGTACCCGCTCCATGCCTTCTGCATCGAGAAAGCGCACTTGGTCGTAGCGACGTTTGTACCTACTGAAGACCTTGAATGCGATGCCGGTTCGGGCGATCGCCTGAGCGCTCGGTTGCGGCTGGGCCAGCCCGTTCTGGCGAGCCTGGTCGGTCAGGTAGAGCAGGTCGGAGCGGATCTCCTTGAGATCGGTCTGCAACTGTTGGTTCAGCTGTCGCAGCAGCGTCACCGACTGGTCGTGCAGTTTTTGCTCGACCCTCTCCTGCACCTGCGCCCGCAACCCCCAATGGATCAAGCTGGCCAGCAGCATCAGGCCGAGCAGAATCAATAGCAGATGATGGGTGAGACGGTGGTTCGGTTGCATCGCTGAGTTGGGCGTCACGCTTAGCTGTTGTGTGAGAGGCTGGACACCTCACGAAAAACCACCACCGCACCTGTTATTTTCTTCTCCTCGATGATCGGGGTGCAGGTGTACTCAGCGTGGAAGTTGCCGCCATCCTTGCGCCAGAACAGCGCATCGCTGCTGCGGTGTGTCACGCCATTGTGCAACACACGGGTGATCGGGCATTCACCTTCGGGGAAGGGCTCGCCGTTGGCCCGAGTGTGGTGCCACATGGCGTGGCTGTTACGCCCGAGCATCTCATCCACCTCATAGCCCAGCAGGCGGGCCGCCATCGGGTTGACGAAACTGTGGTTGGCCTGCAGATCGAGGCCGAGAATGCCGTCACCGGCCAATTCCAGGATCAGTTCCTGCTGCTTCTGGCTGAGCCGGTTTTCCTCCTGCAGTTGTTTTATCGGGTCAATGTTGTCGATGGCTACCACCAGATATTTGATCTGCCCGCTGATATCGCGCACACAGGAGATGTTCAGCCGGGCCCAAAATGCAGTTTGGTCGGCCCGTTTAAGACGCAGCTCAACCGCGCCCTGTCTGGTGTCGCCGCGACGAATCTCGTTGAGATATCTCAGTCCCGTCGAAAGATCATCGGCAAGCAGCAGCTCCTTCAGATTGAGAGAGTGTAGCTCTCTGGCGCTGTAGCCAGTCATCTCGCAGAACTTTTGATTCTGTTTCAGGAAGGCGCCGTTGAGTGTGAGGTGTGCGATGCCCACCGCAGCTTGCTCAAAGGTCACACGTAACTGCTCTTCACTCTGCATCAGGTTTCGCTGGTTGGCCTTGAGGGTGCGGTTGAGACGGGCGATACGCCATATCAGGAGGAGTAGAAAAGTGATGATGCCGAACAGGCCAAGCAGCCAGCCCCCGTAGGCCTGAATGATGGCGCGCAAGCCGATCTGATCCGCTTGATCGTAGGGTGCAATGCTGAGTCGTTTGAGCAGATCATGCACCGATTGATAGTTCTCTGGGATGGTCCAGCCGGTGATGTGTGCGTTGCGAGCGGCGAGGTGCTCCGGTGGCAGTTCTAGCAGCGCAATGGCGATCTGTCGTGCCAGATCGTCAGAGGTTTGCGGCAGTTTGGCAAACGGCCACTCTGGATAGAGCTGGGTGCTGATGAGCAGCGGGAAATTGGGGTGACGCTGGGGGTTGATGACCCGCAGCATGCTGATCTTGAGTTTGCCCTCTTTGGCCATTCGCTCGAGGGTGTCCGAGCGCACCACGCCGACCTCGGCGTTGCCTTCCAGCACCGCCTGGGCCACTGCGTCGTGGGTGTTGTAAAACGCTACCGGACCCAGTTCTCCCCGTTTCAGACCGGTGTTCAGTATGGTGTCCAGGGCCATGATCCAGCCCCCCAGTGAGGTGGCGTGAACTGCGGCGATGCGCTTCTTCTTCAGGTCGCTCAGGCCACGGATCGAATGGTTCTCCCGATGGGTGAAGATGACGCTGCCAAATTGGGAGTTGTCGGCCTCGGTGGTGAGGCGATTGGTCAGGGTGAGGATGCGGCGCACGCCAAACTTGACCGACAGATCAACAAAGATGCCAGAGTTGACGATGACGAAGTCCACCAGATCGTTTTTCACCAGGATCGGGATGTCGTCGAACAGCATCGGCACGATGCGGAACTGGTACCCGGGCAGTTGCTGGTTAAGATAGTCGGCGGTGGCATCCCACTTGGCATGGGTCTTGGCTTGGCCGCGCTTCGCCAACACGCCGATGCGTACCTCTGGCCTGATTTCTGTATTGCCGGCGGCCTGGATGGGCGATGCTGTGGCGATCAGCAGGAGCAGACCCAACAGCGGTAGCAAAAGGTGGTAGAGGGAGATGCTGGGGGGCTTGCGTTTCATACTTCCTGACGCTGGTTTGGCGTTGGGCTTTGCGAAGGGGCGGCCAACCTGCCCGGTCGCCCAGCCTGGCCTGAAATTAAGTATAGATTCAACTATCCGAGGTTGTCGGCATGGCTTGGCTGTAATTGAATCCATTGCTCGGTGTTATTGCGATGGAGTCCGGGGGTGTTCGGTAGTGCCAATCGCAACAGCGCCTCGTTGCGATGGGGTTCGAGCGCTTTGATGGGGCCGAGGTCCTGCTCTAACATCCTGAGCGGGTTGAGGAAATCGGTATCGGTCTGCGGCAGGCTGAGCAGCCCTGCCAGATCGGGCCGGATCTGCTGCGAAACGTTGCCGATCCAGAGCGGCCGGTTGTCCGGCGCGATCCGAAAATGGCTCGACCAGAGCCGCAGCACCAGCCGTCCGCCCTCTGGCAGCGGCCTCTCCCAGCTGATCGACTCGTGCCGGCCGTCGTGCACCTGGGGCAGCAGCGGCAGCTGCTGCAGTGGTAGCGAGGGGGAGAGCAGCTGCAGCGCATTGCCCCAGTCTAACCTTGTGGCTGGTCGCCAGCCCTGTGTCTGCAGCTGATCCAGCAGCTGCGCCGGATCGCCGATCAGCTGCAGATTGAGCGGGTGGTCCAATCGGGCACGGATATCATGGCGTTGTCGGGGGATCAGGCTGCCATCATCGGCCAGCCACTCGGCTTGGCTGATCACCTCAGTGGCTGGTTGCGGCTGGTAGCGCTGCAGTTTTTCAGAGTGGTTCTGCCAGCTGTCGATGGCGAAGAGCGTGCTCAGTGCCAGAGCGGAGGCGAACATGAAGCGGCCGGCATGGGTCTCCGCCGCCAAATGGCGGTGGTAGGCAAGCCCCAGTGCCGAGATCCAGGCCAGCCCGAGCAGCAGACTACCGATTATGTCGCTCAGCCAGTGCACACCCAGATAGAGTCGTGACAGCGCCACTGCGAAGACTAGTAGCGTCACCAGGCTGTAGGGGATCCAGCGCCACTCCCGGTAGAGGGTGCGCGCAATCATCACCGCGAAGAAGCCGTAGAGGGTCAGGCTGCGCAGCACATGGGCGCTGGGGAAGGCCCAAGGGCTGAGCCCCTCGATGCGCGGCTCGGGGCGCGGCACACGCAGGCCATATTTCAGCAGTATCGGCATCAGCAATCCGAAGCCTAGCGCCGCCCCCCAGTAGCCGAGTGCCCGCCAGTTGCCCTGCAATGCCAGTAGCGCAGCCACCGCCAGGGCGAAACCCAGTATCAGCGGCAGGTCGCCGAGGTGGGTGAGGTAGACCATCAGGCTGTCGGCCCAGGGGGTGCGTAGGCTCTGCAGGGCGCTGTGGATGGCGAGGTCAGGCCCGTCGAATAGGCCGCCGCTAGTGATCAGCCCGGAGAGCAGCAGAAACAGCAGTGTGCTCAGCAACAGCAGGCTGGCCAGTATCGCCAGCCCCCGTGACTCAGGGTGATCCGGATCGCCCAGGGCGGCGGCGATCTCAGCGAAACCGCGATGGGCACGTCCCCACTGCAGGAGTGCTTGAACGATGCGGCTGGTGTGGGGTTGCAGCAGGCGGAAGATCCCCCGCGAGACGATGAGAACGATCCACAGTGCGGCGGCGAAAATCAGCAGCCAGGCCACCAGGCGGAAGGCGACCTCTGAGGCCAGCTCCAGCGAGGCGCCGAACACGATGCCCGGCAGCAGATAGGCGGGGGCCCAGACGAGTGCCGAGAGCAGATTGGCGATGAGGAAGCGCCAGGGGGGCATCTTCAGCATCCCCGCCACCAGTGGGATCACTGCCCGCACCGGGCCGAAAAAGCGCCCGAAGGCGACGCTCTTGCCGCCATATCGCTCGAAAAAATACACCCCCTGCTGCAGCGACCGGGGGTGGCGGCGGAAGGGCCAGAGCTGGTAGAGGTGCGTCTGGTAGCGGTGCCCCAGCCAAAAGCTCAGGCTATCCCCGGCTACTGCGCCGGCCACTGCCCAGCCGAACACCGGCCAGAAGGTCAGCGCACCGTTGGCGATCAGCGCGCCGAAGCCGAACATCAATACCACCCCCGGCACTAGCAGACCGAGAATCGCCACCGATTCGGCAAACGCCACCAGGAACACCAGCCAGCCGGCCCAGAGGCTGTGCTGGGCGACCCAATCGATAACCAGCTGGAGATACTCACCCATGGCGAGGGATTATAGCCAGAGCCTGTGTAGGATGCGGTGAGGAACGAACCGCATCGATTGAGGGGCTTGATTGCCGAACGCAACCGATGCGGTTCATAGGCTCACCACACCCACGGCGGTCAGGCGATCTCGGTGAAAGCCTCTGCGGTGGCCTCGATGGTGTTCTGGATATCCTCGTCGGAGTGGGCGGCGGAGACAAAGCCTGCTTCATAAGAGGAGGGGGCGAGGTAGATGCCGCGCTTCAGCATGGCGTGGTAGAAGGCCTTGAAGCGCTCCTGATCGCAGGCGGTGGCGCCAGCGAAGTCGCTGACCTTGTCGGCATCGGTGAAGAACAGTCCGAACATGCCGCCGACATGGTTCTCCGCCAGCGGGATGCCGGCAAAATGGGCCTGAGCCATGATGCCGTTGACCAGGGTCTCGACCTTGGCGGAGAGGGCGTCGAAGAAGCCGGGCTCGGCGATCAGCTCCAGAGTTTTCAGCCCGGCGGTCATCGCCACCGGGTTGCCGGAGAGGGTGCCGGCCTGGTAAACCGGGCCGAGGGGGGCAATCTGCTCCATGATCTCGCGCTTGCCGCCGAAGGCGCCCACCGGCATGCCGCCGCCGATTACCTTGCCCAGTGTGGTCAGGTCGGGGCTGATGCCGTAGAGGCCCTGCACGCCACCCAGTGCCACGCGAAAGCCAGTCATTACCTCGTCGAAGACCAGCACAGTGCCGTGCTGGTCGCAGAGTTCGCGCAGGGTCTCGAGGAAGCCAGGCTGTGGCGGGATGCAGTTCATGTTGCCGACCACCGGCTCGACGATGATGCAGGCGATCTCGTCGCCGATTAGCTCGAAGGTCTCTTTGACCTGTTCGCTGTCATTGTAGCTGAGGGTCAGCGTGTGCTCGGCCAAGGCCGCGGGCACGCCGGGTGAGCTGGGCTCGCCCAGGGTCAGCATGCCAGAACCGGCCTTCACCAGCAGCGAGTCGGAGTGGCCGTGGTAGCAGCCCTCGAATTTGATGATCTTGTCGCGGCCGGTGTAACCGCGGGCGAGGCGGATTGCCGACATGGTCGCCTCGGTGCCGGAGCTGACCATGCGCACCATATCCATGCTCGGCACTAGCTCGCAGACCTTGTCGGCCATGCGGGTCTCCAGCTCGGTGGGGGCGCCGAAGCTCAGTCCCTTGCTGATGATGGCGGCGACGGCCTCAATCACCTCGTGGTGGGCGTGGCCGAGGATCATCGGCCCCCAGGAGCCCACATAGTCGATGTAGCGTTTGCCCTCCGGGTCGAAGATATAGGGGCCGGCGGCGCAGTCGATAAATACCGGGTCACCCCCCACGCCACGAAATGCCCGCACCGGCGAGTTGACGCCGCCGGGGATGTGTTGCTGGGCCTGGGCAAAGAGGTCGTGGGAGCTGCTCATGTGGGTGAATCCTCCGCTTGGAATAGGGATTGAAAGGCTTGGCAGACGATTTTGATGTCGGGCTGGCCGAAGATGGCGTGGATCACTGCCAGCATGTCGGCGCCTGCATCTATTAATGGCCGGCCATTCTCCGGCGTAATGCCGCCGATGGCAACCAGCGGCAGGGCGATCTCGTGGCGTGCCTGGTGCAGCAGCAGTGGCTCGGCCTGCACCGCTCCGGGTTTTGTCTGTGAGGGGAAGAAGCGGCCGAAGGCGACATAGTCGGCCCCGGCTGCGCTGGCCTGTTGCGCCAGCTGTAGCTGGTTGTAGCAGGAGACGCCGATGATGGCGCGCTCACCGAGTTGGGCGCGGGCCTGCTCGATGTCGGCATCGTTACGCCCCAGATGTACGCCGTCGGCGCCGCTGGCCAGGGCCAGCGCCACATCATCGTTGATCAGTAACAGGGCGTTGTGTCGGTGGCAGCGGCCGGCTAGGGTCCGTGCCTCGGCCAGGCGGCGCACCGGATCATCGCCCTTGTCGCGATATTGGATCACCCGGGCGCCGCCCTGCAGGGCCTGCTCGACCTGTTGTGGCAGCGGCAGTCCGCCCCCCAGCTTGGGATCGGTGATGGCATAAAGGCCGTGCAATCGATCGTCCCTAGTCATGCTTGAAACCTCTTTCCAGTTGATAGAGCCGGTCGGGCAGGGATTGGCAGCGGCCGCTACGGAAGCCCTGGGCCAGGCTCTGCCAGGTGAACGCGAGAGCGGCGTTGACCGCATCTTCCAGCGATTCCCCCTGCGCCAGCCTGGCGGCGACAGCGGCGGCCAGGGTACAGCCGGAGCCGTGATATTCGCCGGGCAGCCGCTGCCAATTGGAGCGCTGGCGGCGGCCGTCGGCGAGGTAGAGAGTGTTGATCACCTGTTCATCGGCCTCGTGGGTGCCGGTGATCAGCACTCCCTGGCTGCCTTGCTGCAACAGCTGCGCCGCACACTGCTCCAGTGTCTGTGGGCCGTCGGCGAGACGTCGCGCCTCCGGGCTGTTGGGGGTGATCAGGGTGGTCAGCGGCAGCAGCCGCTGGCGGATCGTTTCCAGCAGCAGCTGTCCCGCGAGCGGAGTGCCACCGCCGGCGGCCAGTACCGGGTCGAGCACCAGCGGGATCTGCGGGTGGGATGCGAGCAGCCCGGCCAGCGCCTCGGCGATCTCGACGCTGCCGATCAGACCGATCTTGATCGCCCTGACTCGGCAGTCCGCCAGTACCGCCTCGACCTGGGCGAGCACCTGTTGGGCGGGCAGCGGCGCTAGCGCCTGCACGTTGCAGCTGTCCTGAAAGGTGATGCAGGTGATCGCGCTGGTGCAGTGGCAGCCGTTGGCAGCGACCGCTTCGATGTCGGCCTGGATGCCGGCACCTCCGCTGGGGTCGTGGCCGCCAATCGCTAGCATCACTGGGATCTTGGGAGGGAGAGAGTGCATCGGCGGATTGTATACTGGAATCTTCGTCGAGTGGCCGTTTGGCTGGTCAGCGGGGTACTGCCTGCTACACTGCCTAATTACCAAAACCGTTTTATCAGGCAGGGGGCTTACCTGCCCTGTTGAAGTTCTAGCGGAGTTGGCCTGGGCAGAAGTCTGGCTTTGGCCACTGAGAGGGAGGGAATTCTATGAGTCCACAACATAGAGAGCTGGCTAATGTCGCGCGTGACTACTGCGAGATGGTCGAGACCGTGGAGTATATCGATGAGCAGTGGATTGATCTGGTGGCGACGCTGTTGCCTCGGCTGCATGCCGCGGTCTCGGCGCTGGGGACCGTCGGTCTGGTGAGTAAACGCCATACTCGGGTCGACCTGGATGCCCGTTTTGAGTTCTACAGCAAGTTGCGCAGTCTGTTGGGTGAAAAAGACAGCTATTGGCTGGAGTTCGATGTGGCCGAAGATGGCCAGTCGAAGAGCGGCAGTTTGGCGGATGACCTGACCGATATCTACTGCGAGCTCAAGGAGGGGCTCAACCTGATGGAGGGCGAACCGTCACAGGCTCTGGAGGGGCTGCGCGTCGGTTACCATCTCCACTGGGGGCGGCATCTGATCGATGCGCAACGCCATCTGTACGAGCTGCGCTCAAGCTATCAGATCGACCTCTGAGTTGGCTCTGAGCGGGAGTGCCGGCCAGGACTCTAACGCGCCATAACCCGCCGGCTTGCTGGGTTTTGGGTGATTTGCCGAGCGATCCTTGCTAGACTCCCCGACCTTTATGAATTTTGTAGGAGATCCGGCATGAGTATGAATACCCTGACAGAGAGTGACCTGACTCTGACCGCGATTGCCCAGGAGAAGATGGGCGAGCTGTTTCAGCAGGTTGAGGACAATATCGAAGGCGTCCGGGTATTTGCCATCCCAGGCGGCTGCAGCGGTGTCAGTTTCGGTATGACCTTTAGCGATGCCATCAACGACAACGACGGCGTGCTGGCATGCGAAGGCTTCAAGGTCATCGTGGACGACGGCACCATGCAGTATCTGCGCGGCGTGGAGATCGACTTCGTCGATCGTGGTGACGGCAATCAGAGCTTCGTCTTCAATAACATGCAGCCGGTGGGCGGCAGTGGTTGTGGCTCCTGCGGCTCTTCTCAAGGTGGTGGGTGCGGCTGATTGGGTTAGCACTCGGTTGTCGGAAAAGCCTGCATGGCATCTGCCCTGCAGGTTTTTTTATGCCTAAAGAAAAGTTGGGGTGACGGATTGCATGGGCTGAAGTCGCCCCCTATGCTTGCCGAGCGTTGAATCAGGAGCGAATGGCAATGAGTGGCAAGTTGATCGATCTGGTGGTGATAGGCGGCGGCATTAGTGGCCTGGGGATGGCTCATTTTGCCCGCAACCGGGGCTTGCAGGCGCTGGTGCTGGAGGCCTCGAGGCAGCCGGGTGGCTGTCTGCGCAGCCACTGTTTTGAGCGGCCCGAAGGTGCGGTGTGGGCAGAGTTGGGCGCGCATACTTGCTACAACAGCTACGGCAATCTGCTGCAGATGCTGGAGCAGTCAGGACAGTTGCAGAGTTTGCAGGCGAAGCAGAAACAACCCTATCGACTCTGGGTTGGCAATGCTATCAAGTCGATTGCCTCGCAGTTCAACTGGCTGGAGCTTTCTGCTGTGCCGCTACGGCTCCTGTTGTCGAAGAAGGCGGGACGCAGTGTGCGGGACTATTTTGGCGGCATCATCGGGCGGCATAACTACCAGCGTTTTCTCGGCCCGGCGTTGGATGCGGTGGCTTGCCAGCCGGCGGATGATATTCCTGCCGAGAGTCTGTTCCGCAAGAAACCCAGGCGCAAGGAGATCCTGCGCAGCTATACCGGGCCCCGCGGGGTGCAGAGTTTTGTCGATGGCATAGTTGCCGCGGGTCTGGATCTGCGCTGTGACCAGCCGGTGGTGCGGATCGAACAGAGTGCAGAGGGGTTTCAGGTCGAGACAGCGGATGGCTCGCGTTTCGCTGCCCGCAAACTGGCGCTGGCGATCGCCCCGGATCAGGCGGCCAAACTGTTACGGCAGTTGCGGCCTGAGCTGGCCGAACAGATTGGAGCGGTGCAGATGGCAGAGGTCGAGTCACTGGCGGTGCTGCTGAAGGCGGAGAGCCTGGGTCTGGAGCCGGTGGCCGGTATCATCGGGCGGGATGGGGATTTCTATTCGGCGGTCTCCCGGGATCCGGTCCCCGATCCCAATTATCGTGCCTTCACCTTTCACTTCCACCCCGGAGTGCTCGATGATGAGGGGAAGGTGCAGCAGATCTGCCAGGTGTTGGGGGTCGAGCGGGCTGCGCTGCTCGATCAGGTCGCCCATCAAAATCGTTTACCGGCGCTGAGGTTGGGGCATGCCGGGATCATCGAGACGGTGGACCGTCTGTTGGAGAGTGATTCGTTGGCGCTTACCGGCAACTGGTTTGCCGGGGTTTCGATTGAGGACAGTCTACAGCGTTCGGCTGCCGAGGCGGCGCGGTTGCTAGGTTGAGCAATTTGTTTTGGCTCAGCCCGATCGATCCTCCTTTTCGCCGGCATCGTGGTAGAGCTGTTGCAGGATATCTTTCCGACGGTTTTGCTCTATGCCCCTTCCGTTTCGGCGGAACAGCCCGCCTAGTCGATGTATGAGTTTTTTCAGGGTCCGCCAGATCTTCGGTAGCAGCCAGGCGACGAGCAGGATAAAGAGTGCCAGCAGGACGAGGAAGGTCAGCGGATAGTGGAGTGCGGTCCAGAGGCCGCCGATCACCACTAGATCCTCTGCAATCGATGCGGTCCAGTTGGTGACGGGTTCCGGTGAGATGTTGATCAGTACCCGGGAGCTGGTCTTGGTCAGGTGGCTGCCGGCCGCCAGGGTGCCGCCGGCAAGCGCTGCGGCCAGTTGTGCCGCTTCCGACACCTCGAAGCCGCTGGCGGCTCCGGCAGCCAGGATGGCGCCGGCGGGGATGCGCACAAAGGTGTGCAGCACGTCCCAGCCGGTATCGACGCCGGGGGTCTTGTCGGCAAAGAACTCGATGCAGTACATGATGCCTGCCACTCCCATCAGCAGCGGGTCAGACAGTACCTCTAGCCCTGGTGGCAGTATTACGTCTCCTGTTGCCCCCAGATAACCTAGCATGAAGACTGCGGCGTAGAGATTGATGCCCGCGGCCCAGCCGGCGCCGAGTGTTAATGCCAGTATCTCGATGGTTTCCATTTAGATGATCCGTGTCGTATCGCCCATCCCTTTACTATGGGGGATGGTGGCGGTCTTTCCAACGCCACTGGGGAAATGCTCGGCCAAACTGGCCGCGCGCTTCCGATTTTTTTCTCCTCTCCGTATGATGGCGGGCTCTGTAATAATCGTAGAGAGGGCGCAGGTGGCTATGATCAAGGTGGGTATCGTTGGGGGGACGGGCTATACCGGAGTGGAGCTGCTGCGCCTGCTGGTGAATCATTCGGCAGTCCAGGTGGTGGTGATTACCTCTCGTTCCGAGGCCGGGCGTCCGGTGGCAGATCTGTTTCCCAATCTGCGCGGGCATCTAGATCTAACCTTTACCGAACCCGATCCGGCGCTACTTGCGAGCTGCGATCTGGTGTTCTTCGCCACCCCCAATGGCATCGCCATGCAGCAGGTACCTGAGCTGCTGGAGGCCGGTGTCCGGGTGATTGATCTGGCCGCCGATTTCCGGATCAGCGACCAGGCGCTCTGGGAAAAGTGGTACGGCATGCAGCACGCTTGTCCTGAACGGCTCGCCGAGGCGGTCTATGGTCTGCCCGAGGTGAACCGTGAAGCTGTGAAGCAGGCACGCTTGGTGGCTAATCCCGGCTGTTATCCTACTGCGGTGGGATTGGGCTTCCTGCCTCTGGTGGAGCAGGGGCTGATTGAGCTGGATCATCTGGTTGCCGACACCAAGTCGGGTGTTAGCGGCGCGGGTCGTGGCGCCAGTGTCGCCGCCCTGATGGGCGAGACCGGTGAGAGCTTCAAGGCTTATGCGATCCCTGGGCATCGTCATCAGCCGGAGATTCGCCAGACCCTGATGCGGGCGTCGGGGGGCGATGTGGGGCTGACCTTTGTGCCCCATCTGGTACCGATGATCCGGGGCATCGAGGCGACGCTTTATGCCCGGCTGAAGGATGTCTCGCTGGATCTGCAGGCGCTTTTCGAAAAACGCTACGCCGATGAGCCGTTTGTTGATGTGATGCCGGCGGGATCACACCCTGAGACCCGCAGTGTACGTGGGGTGAATCACTGCCGGATCGCGGTGCATCGGCCGTTGGATGGTGATGTGGTGGTGATCTCCACGGTGATCGATAATCTGGTCAAGGGAGCTGCGGGTCAGGCGGTACAAAATATGAATCTGATGTTTGGGTTGGCAGAGGATGCGGGTCTTGAGCAAGTCGCGTTGCTGCCGTGAGGGGCTATGAAAGCTAAAGAGAGATTCAGTTCACCGAAGATCGTCGCAAATAAAACGTCGATCGGACAAACCTGGGGGGTGTTGCTAGTGCTGATGTTGCTTGCTGCCGCCGGCTGGGGCGGTTATCAGTTGGGCGGTGAGCGGCTCTCGTCAGAGACGCTTCAGACGCATGCTGAGATGCAACAACAGCTGGCCGCGGTTGAGGCGGAGCGCAATGATTTGCGCCGCCAGCTGACCATGGCGGAGCAGGCGGCGCAGGTCGACAAGGAGGCGTTGGCGTCGGTCAAAGCGGAGATCGAGGCGCTGCAGGATGAGCGATTGAAGATGGAGGAGGAGCTGGTCTTCCTGCGAGGCATCGTCTCCACCAGCAAGAAAAAAGAGGGGCTCAAGGTGCAGGGCTTTAAGCTTGAGCCGGGGCTGGAGGCTGGGCAATTTAATTACAAGTTTACGGTTAGCCAGGTGCTGAAGAATGGTCAGGTCGCCAAAGGGCGGATTCTGATCAGCGTCGAGGGGGTGCAGGATGGCAAGGTAGCCACCTACAACCTGGATGCACTCGCGGACAAAAGTAGTGCGAGCATCAAGATGCGTTTTCGCTACTTTCAGAATGTAGAGGGTGTGTTGCGCCTGCCCAAGGGTTTCGAGCCGGCCCGGCTGATCATCGAGGTGAAACCCAGCGGTAAGCGGCTGGCGCCAGTCAGTGAGAGTTATCCCTGGTCGCCAGTTTCCTGAGATAGAAATAGATATTCCGAGGTACGGTAATGAGAAGACCACGATTTCGAGCCCCCAAGATAGCCACAGTAATCGGTAAAGGCACCCACATCCTGGGTGACGTGACCTTTAGTGGCGGTCTCCACATTGACGGCACCATTAAGGGCAATGTCACCTCGGAAGGGGGTGAGAAGGCGGCCCTGACAGTGAGTGAATCCGGCACCATCGAGGGGGATGTGCGGGTCACCAACCTGATGCTGAATGGCAGGGTGATCGGTGATGTGTTTGCCAGCAATCGGGTGGAACTGGCGCCCAAGGCGCGGGTGACCGGCACTGTCTGCTATGATCTGCTGGAGATGTCGATGGGCGCGGAGGTGAATGGCCAACTGGTGCATTCGCAGGACGCAGAGCCGCGCCGGCTTGGCTACGATGAGCCTGCGGTCGATCAGGATGAACTGTCGGGAGATGAGTTGTCGGCGAGTTCCTGAGAAGGCCTGCAGATCCCAAATACTTGATTGAAATCCTTGGTTAAAGCATACTTCTTTCATTATCTCACGTGCCGGTGCTCCGGCTAAGCGAATGGTAGGTTATCGAAGATGAGTACCGTAGAAGCAAGCAATGAATCTCTTTTGGTCTTTACTTCGGCCGCTGCCGCCAAGGTCTCTGAGCTGATCAAAGAGGAGGGCAACCCGGATCTGATGTTGCGCATCTATATCCAGGGTGGAGGCTGTTCCGGTTTTCAGTACGGCTTCAGCTTCGATGAGAATGAAGGCGAGGGGGATGCCAAGGTGGTAACCGACGGGGTGACCTTGCTGATTGATCCGATGAGCATGCAGTACCTGGGCGGGGCCGAGGTGGATTACACTGAGGGGCTGCAGGGCTCCCAGTTTGTGATTCGCAACCCCAACGCCAGTACCACTTGTGGCTGCGGTTCATCCTTCTCTGTTTGAGTCTGGATTCAGGCTGAAAAATGGGCGCTTCGGCGCCCTTTTTTGTGCCTGAAATCTGCCGGATCAGGCAGGGTAGATGCCGCCCAGAATCACCGGCTGACTCGCGCCGGTGACGCTTGGGAGGTTGCCGGGCAGGTGTTTCAGGGTGCGCTGGGCGAGCCAGGCAAAGGCGGTGGCCTCGATCCAGTCCGGATCCACGCCGACATCGGCGGTACTGGTGACCTTCAGGCGGCCTGCGTGGGCACGCAACCGAGAGAGCAGAAAACGGTTGTGCACACCGCCGCCGCACACCAACATCTCATTGGCTTGGGGGCAGTGACGCGTCACCGCTTGCATCACGCTGACGGCTGTGAGTTCGACTAGGGTGCTCTGTACTGTTTC
This sequence comes from endosymbiont of Ridgeia piscesae, assembly GCF_001443665.1. Lineage (NCBI taxonomy): Bacteria > Pseudomonadati > Pseudomonadota > Gammaproteobacteria > endosymbiont of Ridgeia piscesae. Next base: position 232,575 of record NZ_KQ557115.1, read on the forward strand.
CACAGGTAGCTCATGTGCTTGCGGATGAGCTTCCAGCCATTTCAGATTGAAATGGTCCGTGCCAGTGCTTTTCGGCAGACCGCGTTGAAAATAGGGCTCCTGCAGGAGTTGGTTCAACAGTTTTTGGTCGACTCTGCCACTGGCTGCCAGGGCGCCGTCCTGATCATAACACTTCCCAAGCTGATGTTCGATCCACTGGTCGAGCAGCACGTTGGCGGGGCCGGTATCGAAGCCCACAATCGTGGCAGCAGGGTCGGCGGGTAGCCAGGTGATGTTGGCGATGCCGCCGAGGTTGAGGATTACCCTGTTGCGTTGGTGGCTGCGCAGTACCACTTCATGAAAGGCGGGGACCAGCGGGGCCCCCTCGCCACCTGCCGCCATGTCGCGGCGGCGAAAATCTGCCACCGTAGTGATGCCGGTGCCCTGGCTGATGGTGTTAGGGTCGCCGATCTGCAGGGTAAACGGCACAGTGAAGCAGGGGCGGTGGCGGATGGTTTGGCCATGGCTGCCAATCGCGGTGATCGATTCGGTCGGGCAGTTGCTCGCCTCGAGCAGGGCATTCACCGCTTCGGCAAAACAGCGACCGACGCGAATGTCGAGCTGGCCCATCCGGTCGATCTCATTCTCACCCGGGGTGGTCAGTGCGGCCAGTTCTGTCCGCAGTTTGTCAGGATAGGGGTGGCTGTGGCTGGCGCGTAGACTTGGGACCGCGCCGGCCAGATCGACCAGCACGGCGTCGATGCCATCCATGCTGGTGCCCGACATCAGGCCGATATAGAGCGCCTCAGTTGGCATCCGCGAGCATTGTGCGGCTGAGAGTCTCCAGCTGAGCCAGTAGATCCTGGCTCTTCATTTCGAAATCGGCGCGGTACTTTTTTGCGATCGGCTGGGCGGCGGGGAGTTTGACGGTCAGCGGGTTGCGGTGGACGCCGTTGACACGAAATTCGTAGTGCAGGTGTGGCCCGGTGGCGAGCCCGCTTTTGCCCACATAGCCGATGATCTGCCCCTGTTTTACCCGGCTGCCACTCTTCGTCTTTTTATTGTAGCGGGAGAGATGAGCATAGAGCGTGGTGTAGCGTTGCCCGTGCTGGATGATGACGGTGCGGCCATAACCACCCTTGCGGCCGCGGTGGATGATCTTGCCGTCGCCGGCGGCCTTGATTGGAGTGCCGATCTTGGCGGAGTAGTCGACGCCGCGATGCGGGCGTTTTTTGCCGAGCACCGGATGCCAGCGGGCCCTGGTGAAGCGGGAGGAGATGCGGCGGAAGTCCACCGGTGCGCGCAGGAAGGCTTTGCGCATGCTACGGCCCTCCGGGGTGAAGTAGTCGGAGTGGCCGTTCTCGTCGGTATAACGCAGGGCGCGATAACGGCGCCCCTGATTGACGAACTCGGCGGCGAGGATAGCGCCGTCGCGCAGTTTGTCACCGTTCAGGAACTCCTCCTCCCAGATCACGCTGAAGTGGTCGCCACTGCGGATCTCCAGAGCGAAATCGATGTCCCAGCCGAAGATATTGGCCAGCTCCATGATCACTGATTCCGGCAGTCCCGCCTGTTTGGCGCTCAGATAGAGTGAGTCCTGGATGGTGGCGCTGCGATGGGTGGTGCGGCGCTCCACCTGTTTGGTATCTGTGCGGGCGCTGAAGCTGTCACCTTCAATTTCGATAATCAGGCTGTTGATGCGGTCGTGATCGAGGATCAGCGAGCGGAATGCGTTGCTGCTGTCGCGGCCGATTCGCAGGGTCTCTCCCGGCTTGATGTGGGTGAGTTGCTTGGCGGTTTTTGATGAGTTGACGATACGGTGCAACAGGGTCGGACTGAGCGCCTGTTCGGAAAAGATGCTTGAGAGGGTATCGCCGGAGCGGATGGTGTGGTTGCTCCAGCTGAGACTCTCCCGGTCCAGTGCAGGTGCTTGAGTGACGATGCTCTTGGTGCGGGTGGTTGTGCTGGGCTGTGCGGCGGGTTGCTCGCTCCGCCTGGGCTTGGCGGTGGGAGGTGGTTCTGGCAGGGTGGTCGAGCTGCTTTCATCCCCCAGGTCGGGCAGCTTAAGCGGCAGAGTGATCTGCCTGCTGGGTCTCTTCTGGATATTGCTGTCGGGCTGTGGCGCGCTGGGCGCTGGCGCTGGCGCTGGCTGGCCCCCGCTAACTTGCCAGAGTAGAAGGCCGACGCCTGCGGCAATCAGGATTGCGCCGCCAACAAGCAGTCGCAGAAGCGGAGATCGGCGAGAGCGCCGGCTTTCCAAGCGGAAATTTTTGAAATCGCGCATAGGCCTGAATTGAGGCGTGATGAGATGGATGATTTGGGGAAAATACAAGAAAGCGCCGGGCCGGGGCAAGTGAGGTTGTTGGGCACGGTTCGCTAAACTTATATTTTGGGAATCATTTTAGTAGAGTTGGCGGCCAATTATTTTGACTTTCTAGGTGGGCTTGATGGCGGATATAGATGCGGCGCTGGAAACTATTTTGCGGGGTACCGATGAGGTGCTGCCGGAAGATCTGCTGATTGAAAAGCTGAAGAGGGGTAAGCCACTGCGAGTGAAGGCGGGATTTGATCCAACGGCGCCGGATCTGCATATCGGGCACACGGTATTGGTGAATAAGCTGCGCCAGTTTCAGGAGCTGGGTCATGAGGTGTTGTTCCTGGTTGGCGATTTCACTGCGATGATTGGCGATCCGACAGGTAAGAGCGCGACCCGGCCTGCCCTGACTCGGGAGCAGGTGCTGGAGAATGCTCAGACCTACGAGCACCAGATCTTCAAGATTCTTGATCCGGAGCGGACGACGATTGTCTTTAACTCCTCCTGGATGGGGGAGATGCGGGCCGCTGACCTGATCCAGCTGGCCGGCAAGTATAATGTCGCGCGGATGCTGGAGCGGGATGATTTCAGTAAGCGTTACAGTTCCGGGCAATCGATCGCGATCCACGAGTTTCTCTATCCATTAGTACAGGGTTATGACTCTGTGGCGTTGAAGGCCGATGTAGAGCTCGGTGGTACTGACCAGAAGTTCAATCTGCTGGTGGGGCGGGAGCTGCAACGGCAATACGGTCAGGAGCAGCAGGTGATCCTGACCATGCCAATCCTCGAGGGGCTGGACGGGGTGCAGAAGATGTCCAAGTCGCTTGGCAACTACATTGGCATCACCGATGCGCCAGAGGATATGTTCGGCAAGATTATGTCGATTTCTGATGATCTGATGTGGCGCTATCTGGAGTTGCTGAGCTTCAGGCCGATGTCAGAGATAGAGTCATGGCGGGTAGAGATTGAACAGGGCCTCAACCCCAGGGACGTAAAGATTCGACTGGCAAAAGAGCTGGTCGGTCGCTTTCATGATGAGGCGGCGGCGGAGGCGGCGCACCAAACGTTTGTTTCGCGTTTCCAAAAGGGGCAGATTCCGGATGAGATGGCGGAGTTTGAGCTGTCGGCTGGTGAGGGCCTGCCGATCGCCAATCTGCTCAGGGATGTCGGCCTGGTGAAGAGCACCTCGGAGGCGATGCGCATGATCAAGCAGGGCGCGGTAAAGATCGACGGAGAGAAGATTGGGGATACCAAGCTGCGCCTTGAGTCGGGTGAAGGGCTTGTCTGCCAGGTAGGCAAGCGTCGATTTGCGCGTGTAACGCTTGTTTGATGGTGAGGTTTGAGGCTTGAAGGGGAGAGGATGCAATTAGAAGGCATTAGGTCTTGACGGGGAGGAAGATGGCCGTATAATGCGCGGCTCTTTCGGGGTGA